>NZ_JBZNBU010000116.1:0-29194 GCF_058530065.1 Waterburya sp.
GAATTTTTGGAACTACTGCCTCTTTTGGCTCAAGAGAGACAAGTAATCGCTCTGGATTTGATGGGCTTAGGTGATTCGGATAAACCTCCTAGAGAATATTCAGTTGCCGACTATGCTAAAAATGTGATCGCATTATTAAATGAATTGGGCATTGAAAAATGCAGTGTACTTGGGAGTCTTACGGGGGGGTATATCGCGGGAGCAATAGCAGTCGCTTATCCAGAGCGAGTTGAGAAGTTAATTCTCTGCAATGTGCCTGGGTTTGACCGAGAGGAGCAAGAGAAAATTCTTCAGAAATATACTGCGGGATTTGACCTTAAAGAGGATGGCTCTCACCTCATAGCAAGATGGAAAGCTCGAATGAATGTCCTTGACAACCAAGAATTAAATCATCGTTGTGTAATCGACGATTTAAAATGTTTTGGTTCTCCGATCTATCCTGCTATGGCAGCAACCAACTACTTTCTTGAAGCTAAAGAACAATTTTCCTCGATCGCCTGCCCTACTTTAGTTTTGTCAGGACAAAAAGCCTTAGAACCTCTGATCAAAGCTGGTTTAGCTAAACCAGAGAATCAACTTTGGCTTTCAGAAGCAATTCCCCATAGTCAGAAGATCGAACTAGCCAAGGGAACTCTGTGGATGATGAATCAGATGCCAAAAGCGATCACAGATATAGTTAACGATTTTCTGACAGAGACAAAGTAAATGCCGTAACAATCGAAAAAAAGTTTTACAGTTAGTAGGACAAATAAAATGAAAAGTGAATTGCCAGTTATCATTGAATGTCGCTGTAACGAGATCGCCTATCGAAGGGACAATTCCGCACTTCCTTATAGCCCAAAAGAAATTGTTCGAGAAGCTGTACGTGCTTGGGAAGCAGGTGCATCAATTTTTCATTGGCATGGACGAGATTCCCAGACAGGAAAGCCTTGTAATGATATTGAACTTTATCTAGAAGTCATGCAGGGCATTCGCGAACAAACAGATATGCTAATCCATCCCACTCTTGGTTATATCACGCAAAATCAGATAGAAGATCGCGTCCGACACATTTTAGCAGTAAACGATAATCCTGTATTGCGAGTGGATATGGCACCTGTAGATTTTGGCTCTCTTAACGTGGATTTTTGGAATCCCCAAGAGAAGCAATTTGTTACTTACGACCAAGTTTACGTTAATACTCGCGCCAACCTCATGGCAGTGCTGGAAGTATTCCAGAAATACAATGTCCATGTCAGTTCTGTCTGTTGGGATGTAGGTCAGATGCGAACAGCCCGTTGTTTTCAAGAAATGGGACTCTTGCCCAAAAATACATTGTGGGAATTTGTGTTTACTGGGGAAGTAATGCCAGCAGGTGCTGCGCCAACTATCTCTGGATTACAAGCTTTCATCGCTGAAGTTCCTAATGACAACCAATGGCTTGCACTATGCTGGAATGGAGACGTGATGAGGGTGGCAGCTTGGGCGATTACACTGGGCGGACACGTTGGAATTGGGCTGGGGGATCATCACTATTCTCGCTTCGGGAAGCCACACAACGGCGAATTGGTAGAAATGGTGGCGAAGATGGCATATACTCTCGAGCGCGAGGTGGCAACGCCAGCACAGACGCGGGAGATTCTCAACTTGCCTCAGCGACCGCAACTGCCTACTCGGTCAGCAGCTTTGGTTTAGGAAAATTATTGACGATTAATGTTTAATGATAAATGATCGATGAAACACAAAATTAAAAGAGCTTTTTTAGATACGGAAGATGGGCAGATTCACTATCGCATTGGTGGAGAGGGGGAGTCTTTACTATTACTCCATATGAACCCTCGCAGTAGTGATGAATATCGCGAGATAATGCCCATTCTGGCTCAAGAGCGACGAGTCATAGCTATGGATTTTATGGGCTTTGGTGATTCGGATAAACCCCCCAGAATGTATACCATTGCTGACTACGCTAAAACCGTAATTGCTCTTTTGGACGAACTAGATATTGCCAAAACTAGTATTTTAGGCAATCATACAGGGGCTTTTGTGGCAACAGAAGTAGCAGCAGCCTATAGCGATCGCGTTGATAAGGTTATTTTAGGTAATGTGGCGGGTTTTGGTGAAGCAGGAAAAGCCAAGCTAGGGGAATTGTTTGAGAAGGGATTCAAGATACAAGAAGATGGCTCTCACTTGATGCAAAGATGGCAAGCGCGATCGCGATATGTGGGTTCGGCAGAATTAAATCATCGTTGGGTTTTAGATGATTTCAAGTGTTTTAATTATCCTCTGTATGCTGTTTGGGCAGTAGGAGAATATTGTCTAGAGGCTGAAGAGCGTCTAGCTATGATTAAGTGTCCAGCTTTAATCCTATGGGGATTAGATGACGTGCAAGAATTTGAAAGATTGGGCTTGGCAATGGCAGAAAATCGTCATTTTGTGGCTAAAGCAATTCCCCACGGTCAAGAAGTTGAATTTGAAGCAGGAACAATCTGTATGATGAACCAAATGCCTGAAGAAATAGCTGAGGTAGTACTCAAATTCTTAAATGAATAGATGAAGGGGTTCAAAGATGGTAAAGCCAAAGCTGATCAAGTAAAACAATTTTTAGAACAGTATGAACGAGAAAATTCAAATTAAAAGACCAGATAAATATGACTGGGATGGATTTACTATCAATATTTATTTAGACGAAGATGGTGAATGGCTGGCACTCTTGGTAGAGTTACCTAATGTTTCTGCTTTTGCTGATACTCCCGAATCAGCTTTAGATGAGTTGTATGTTGCTTGGGAAGGAATGAAAGACTGCTATCGCGATGATGGAGAAGAGATTCCCATTGCACCTTCTAGGAAAGAATATAGCGGACAATTCAATGTCAGAATAGATAAAAGAATTCATCGTAATTTAGTTTTAGAAGCTACAAAAGCAGGGATTTCTCTTAATGCTTTAGTTGACAGAAATTGGCTAGAGATTACATAGTTTGATAGTTTGGATCAGGCGATCGCTCTATCGCAGAATAAGATAAAACTAATTTCGCTTTGGAACTACTGGTATCGTTCTCGATATTCAACAATAGTAACAAAATATAATTCAATTAATAATAAATAATTTTGTAGAGAGAATAAATTGAGGATAGAAACAGCTATTAGTATTTTGGCAGAACATCTACTTGTCAATGGTTTGAATATTAAATTTCGCGCTAAGGCAAAAGAAATTGCTAGCTCTGTTGAAATAGATAATTTGAATAGTCTATATAGATTTTTTCACAATCCACCCAGTAAGCCTAATTTTTATACTGTTGAAAAATATGGTTTAGGTGGATGGCTTCGTGCTTGTCAGTTTGCCATTTTTGAAATTATTTACAATCTTGGCGAGACTGCTATTCCGTTTCTTCGAGAAATAGCTTGGGGAAGATATGATTGGACACAGGGCAATGCTATAGAATTGCTAATTCGTTTTGCTGCACAAGGCATTCAAACAGAAGAGCTAATCGAAGAAATTAAGGAGAACTTTCCTAATATTCGTTATCTTGAGTAGGCAGTGATGAGCTTGAGACAAGATTTCAGCGAGTGAACCTCTGTATGACTGGTCGGCAAGAATGGTTTCAATTCTGACCATATCCTCTAATACAGGTGCTAGAGCCACTTTTGCTCCTTTGACATCTGCTAAATTGGCAGCACTAACAAAGCAATTCAGTACCATTCCTTGAGTATCTACGACAATGTGTCGTTTGCGACCTTTGACCCTCTTGTTGCCGTCAATCCCCTGTTCTCCCCCCTTTTTTCCACAGTTTTCACTGATTGGCTATCAATAATTACTAGACTAGGCTCCTCATTTTTACCCTCACTTTTTCTGATAACTTTGAGTAGTTTTTGGTTGATACTTTCCCAAAAACCTGTTTTTGTCCAACGGCTATAGTAATCGTATACTGTTGACCATGATGGAAAATCGTGAGGCATCGCTCTCCATTTGATGACCTTATCTGCCCAGTACAGAATTGCATTAACAATCTCTCTACGTTCTACAGTTTGGGGATGTCCTACTCCTCTATGAGAAGGGATTAGAGATTTGATTAGTTCCCATTCATCATCATTCAAGTCTGAAGGATAAGGCTTTCTCGTCATTTTCTAAATTACTGCTCTTTATCTTTGTGATACATCCTTGGATAATTCAATTTATCTCTCTATTTACAATATTTTACGAACAGTCTCTTATGTTTTACCCGCATCCGAGATTTAATCTTCGATAGATAAAGCTTCTTGCATGGGTTCGATCGCTTTACTAGTTTGAATTTGTCGGTCTAGTTGTTCGGTAGAGGAAACTAAATTGCTCAAGCCATCAACTAAAGTACGGAAATTCTCTAAAAAAGCAGGATCGCCCGTAATTGTTTCTAAATCTGAGGTAATTTTTTGGGCGTTGTCAAAAGTGACTCTAGCAGAATCTAAAGTTTGTTGGAGATTAACTATACTTTCTTGATTGCCAAAGCTTTCGGAAACATTTTTTAAGTTCTCCGATGCTACTGCTGCATTTTCCGTCAGAGTGGCTAAATTAGCTGCCAGTTGTTCTGTATCCGCAGTATCGACGGTTTGATCAATTTTAGTTACCAAACCTTGCAAGCGATCGCTCGTGGTAGTGATACTATCCAAAGTAGCAGTCAAATTAGTTTTATTTTGCTCGATTAACGATTCTACCGTTTCAGTCAGCCGACTGATTTGCTTGGCAGTTTCTTGGTAAGTTTGTGCCGTTGCAATCAATTCGCTAGAGGTGTTGGTAGCAATGTTGTTAACCGTTTCAGTCACTGTAGAAATATTATCCACCTCTCCCTGTAGCTGTTGAACTAACAAAGAGGTGTTGCGACTCAAATTAGCAATTTCATCTGCTACTATGGAAGATTTTTTTAGGGTAGTATCGACATTGGCAACAAATTCTGGGTCGCTAAAAGCCTTACTAAAACGATAGGTAAAGGGTAAAATATCATCCAGAGTAATTGCTCTTTCTCCTTGAATGCGCTCTTGGTTGCAAAGAATTTTCGATGAGTCGCATTTCTCCCCCAAAGGGCTGAGATTTTGGTTGGAGGTGGGTAAGTCCGATTGAGGAACAATATCAACGAAGGTTTCTCCAATTAGTCCCGCACTGCGAGCTTTGACAATCGAATCGCTGGGAATTAATAAATCTGAAGAGTCGATCGCAATTACTACATCTACTCCGTTGGTTCTAGGCTCAATCGATTCAATTTTGCCCACTCTCAAACCTCGATAGCGGACTCCATCCCCCAATCGAATACCATTAACGTCGGGAAAATCGGCAACAATTGTATAGCTTTTCTCGCCAAACTGGAAACCTCTTAACCAAAGAGCGAAGGTGGCAAATAGGGCAATTCCCCCAACAATCATTAAGCCAACCGAACCTTCTTTTAGGGTGCGCGATCGCATATTTTTCCTCTTACTTAGATGATGATTATTTTACTCAACCACGCGAATTGGACCTTCAACGCTAGCACTGAAAAACTGTCTGACTAAAGGATTATTGGTAGTATCGATTTCTTCTACTGTACCTTGCCACTGAATTTTTCCACCATATAAAAATACTACACGATCGGCAGTACGACGAATAGTACTGTCTTGGTGACTAACCATAATATAAGTGCCACAAGCTCGTTTTGTACACTGTAAATTCCGTACTAAATCTTCAATTACCGTCGAGGCAATTGGATCTAGACCTGCGGTGGGTTCGTCATATAAAATAATTTCTGGTCTACTTTTGGGGTTGTCTGGATTATACATAATCGCCCTAGCAAAACTGACTCTTTTGCGCATCCCTCCTGACAGTTCTGAAGGAAAACGTTTTCCAGTACCCATTAAGCCTACCATTTCTAGTTTTTCATTAACTAGCTCTTTAATCTTGGAATTGCTGAGATTGGAGTGTTGATAGAGAGTAAAGCCGACATTTTCTTCAACTGTCAAAGAATCAAATAGTGCAGCTTGTTGGAAAACCATGCTGATCCCAATAGGATCTTCTTGGTCTTCAATCAACCCTTCTCTTTTTTGACCTTTAATGTATATTGCCCCCTCATCAATGGGCAGCAACCCCGCAATCATCCTTAAAATGGTTGATTTTCCCGTTCCTGAAGGACCAATAATTACCAAGGCTTCTCCAGGCTCTACCCTAAGATTTACGCGGCCTAAAATTACATTACTTCCAAAGGATTTGCTGACTCCCTTCAGTTCGATTAAAGGAGTTGTTTCATCTTGGTTTATTGTTTTGTAATTGTCTGTGGTTACTGCCATAGTTTAAGAGTTTAATCTGGCTTTAGCTTTACTCTTCTAGTTCTAGCCCAAATACACGAGCTACGGATTTTTCTACTTTATAGCCAGAATCAACCGACTCTAGAGGGTCTTTGCGCAGGCGATGGCGCAGACAGAGAACGATTACGCGACGGATATCATCTACGGTAACTTCTGTACGTCCTTCAAAGGCTGCGATCGCTTTAGCAGCACGATTGGTGACAATATCTCCCCGCAAACCATCTACATCTAATTCGGAGCAAATTTCCGAGATTTTGACTCGTAAATCGTAATCAATTGTTACGGAAGGAAGCAATTCTTGAGCTTGAACGATTTTATTTTGTAATGCGGTTTGTTCTGCCTCATATTTATTGCTAAATTCGTTGGGGTTGCCGTCAAATTCTGCCCTTTGTTCGACAATCTGAACTCGCAGATCTGGCTCTTTGACCGTACGAATCTCGGCGTGCATACCAAAACGATCTAGAAGTTGGGGACGTAGTTCTCCTTCTTCGGGGTTTCCCGAACCTACCATGACAAATTGAGCGGGATGGCGAATTGAAATACCTTCTCTTTCCACAGTGTTCCAACCCCCAGCAGCAGCGTCTAGCAGGACATCTACTAAATGATCGTCGAGAAGGTTAACCTCATCTACATAGAGAATACCGCGATTGGCTTTTGCCAACAATCCAGGCTCAAAGGCTTTAACCCCTTCCGATAGAGCTTTTTCAATGTCTATCGTACCGCAGACTCTATCCTCCGTCGCACCAAGGGGCAAGTCAATCATCTGAACTTTCTTTTTAACCGTGTTGATTGGTTGCTGCTGTTCGATTTTTTGTTTGACTTCATCGCTCATCAAGTCAGGATCGTTAGGATCGCTGTTGAAAGGATCTCCTTCTACTACATCGATTGCTGGTAACAAATCTGCCAAAGCTCTAATCGTAGTAGATTTTCCCGTACCGCGGTCGCCCATAATCATCACCCCACCAATCTTGGGATCGATGACATTGAGCAAAAGGGCAAGTTTCATTTCTTCTTGTCCGACAATAGCAGTGAAAGGAAAAACTTGACGACGAGTTTTGGTTGGTGCTTCTTGAAGTGTTGCAGTCATATTAATTTTTGTTTATGGAGCAATTATTTTAAAGCTCAGAGTTAACCGTTAATTTTTTTTTAATAAGATTGGATAGCTCGGGGGACATTTACTGTCGCCCAGCGTCTTTTATTGTGCCATGTTTCAGGTTGCCTCAGCTAGACAACTTGAGTAACACAAAATAACTTTTATCAATGGACAATGGACAATTGTTTAAACTCGAACTCGCGCGCTTTAAACTTCACTTGGTAGTCATTGTCTGTTGCTTGAAAACTGGAGCAAAAAACGTCAGTGAGATTGTGGAAAAAACAGGTTTGGGACAAGCCAATGTTTCTAAACATTTGAATATGCTCACCAAAGCTGGCATCGTCGCCCGCGAACAGAAGGGAATTTGCGTCTACTATCAAATTGCCAATCCTTTTCTATTTGAGTTATGCGATCTTGTTTGTGATGCCCTCTCGGCTCAATTTCAACAGCAAAATCAACAGTTAGAGTTGATACATTTAGGCAATCAGAGCGCCAAAATATCGAGCGGCAAAATCCCAGTCAATATACAATATTAATCAATATAAAAATTACAATGTTTCAGACTGAATTACCAGCGGTCGGTTTCAGTTTCTGTCTGAGGATATGACAACTCAAAATTAGAAGGATCTCTTAAAAAACCCAGCACTTGCTCTTCCAAACGGTGAATTTGGTGTTGTTCGACAAAATCACTATTACGCAAACAAGTAATATAACCATCCATATACAACCTAATTTCTTCAAAACTGTAGCGTCTTCGCCATAGATCGATCATTCCATCGGTTATCTTTTGATAGTGGCGGATTGCTTTGGGATCTTGCAAAATCATCATTATGTCAAAAATCGAAGTAATTCTAGATGTTGATACCAGCTTAACTGTTGTTAAGTTTTTTAGCTTTTCATTATTTTAATCCTTTAGCTTTTAATAATCACTTTTTTTTGTTTGAAGCATTTGTAATACGCCCTAGTAACTATCGCTACAAAATATTCAGAATGGGGGTGATAGCCTTATTCATAAGAGAAATTTTCTCCAATTTAATGAGGCAAAAGTGACTTCAGCACGCATATCAATAGTTGAAAGTAATCCTCACTTGCGTTCGCTATTAGGTTGGCATTTACAACAATCAGGCTATGTTGTAAGTCAGTCTGCTAGCCTACAACAGGGTCGAGATGCTTTCTATCGACATCAGCCAGCGTTAGTAATTATCGATTCCGACTTGCCAGACGGAGATGGTTTAGAGTTATCTCGCTGGCTATACGATCAACAAAAAGCTCTAATTCTTTTGTTATCAGCCCGCAACAACGAACAAGATATTGTTAGAGGGCTTAAAACTGGTGCTGATGATTACTTGACCAAACCTTTTGGAATGCAAGAGTTTTTAGCAAGAGTGGAAGCTCTAATTAGAAGGACTCGATTAAATAATTCAGTTCCTCTTTCTATGGAGTGTAAAGACCTCAAAATAGATTTAGCACAACGAAGAGTCAAACTCAAAAATAGTTTTATCGAACTAACTCCTCAAGAATTTAGTTTACTTTATGTGCTAGCTCAAGCTCAAGGAAATCCCCTTAGTCGTTCCGAATTATTACAACGGGCTTGGCCTGATGCGATCGATAATCCCCGTACCGTAGATACTCACGTTCTTTCTTTGAGGAAAAAAATCGAATCAAATCCACGACAGCCCAATATAATTCAAACAGTACGTAATGTGGGCTATCGTTTTAACCCTGAGTTAGTCGAATCAGAAGATGATAGCGATAGCAAAAATAATAGTTTACCTCTCGCTTCTGGCGCCATCAGTCGTTTTTCCCGCAGAGTTTAACCACAGAACCATTAATTCCATTCTCGTTCTTCTTGGGATTTTGACTCTACTAATTTATCGG
Organism: Waterburya sp.; assembly: GCF_058530065.1. Lineage (NCBI taxonomy): Bacteria > Bacillati > Cyanobacteriota > Cyanophyceae > Pleurocapsales > Pleurocapsaceae > Waterburya > Waterburya sp. Next base: position 9,251 of record NZ_JBZNBU010000116.1, read on the forward strand.
CTAATTGCTGCCAGTTTGTTTTACTAGCAGGAAGATCTGCTTCTAGTTTTCCCCGATTTAGGTAAAGAATGCGATCGCAGAAATTTTCGATGGACTTCAACTGATGGCTGACGGTGACAATGGTTAGATTTTGACTTTGATTTAGTTCTGTCAATACTCGTAAAACTCTAGTTGTAGTACCTAGATCCAAAGCAGAAGTAGGCTCGTCGAGTAATAGTATTTCAGGGCTCATGACTAAGGCTCTGGCGATCGCAATTAATTGCCTCTGCCCCAAGGACAGTTGAAGCTCGGTTTTAAGCAACCATTCTTGAGCAATACCCAATAAATCGCTCCAGGTATCTATTCTTTGACTAATTTCTGCCTCCGATAGCCGTTGCAATCGTAAAGGATACCCCAGAGCATCGATCGCCTTCATTCCTAGTAATTTAGGCTCTTGAGAAACTAAAATTATCCGTCTGCGTAGCTCAATAGCGGTGAATTTATCCGCCAGTGCATTTTGAAAATAAATTTTTCCTTGTTGAGGAGTTGTTAAACGATTGAGCAATCTCAGTAAAGAGGTTTTTCCCGCTCCAGAAGTGCCAATAATTGCTACTTTTTCTCCTGCTTTAATCTCAAAAGAAATATCTCGAACTAAATAATCCGCTCCTATAGTAGCTTGCAAGCTAACTTTTTCCAGACGTAAAATCGATTGACTTAAGCGATGGCTCATCAACTATTCCAAGGTATATTGCTTTTATTCTCCAGCATATTGAAAATCTTGGGGTAAAATTTAACGGAGTAAAATTTCATTTCGTAACTTTCTTTGAGGAGTAATTAATGTGAAGCTGACAAAACTTGCTAATTGGCTGTCTGATGGAAACTTAGAAAAATACGAACAAAAAGCACAGCAAGCTTCGGAAGCTCAAGCTCGACTGCAAAAAATGGAATCCGACCTAAAAGAATTAAAAGTAAATCTTCAACAAGCAGAAAAAGAATTAGCACAAAGTAAGGCACAACTACAGATCAATCAAGGCTTTCAAATTGAATTGGGAGAAACCCAGCTAAAACTACAAAAAGCAGAAGCCGAAGTTCAGCGTTACAAAAAAGATCTGTTCGAGCAGCAAAAACAACTCAATCTTCTCAAGTCTCAGCTAACTCAGGCTAAAAAAGCTCTAAATCGTTCTCAAAACTGGATGCAACAGATTCAAACTCCGATTAAGGTTACAGAAATTAAAAAAATCTTACCCAAAGAAAACTTTGATACCTTATGGGGTTTTGGCATTATTACTCCCAATGTGGAATTTGTAATTACCACTGGCGCGCTGGTTGTTAAGGGTTGGGTATTGGGCAAACAAGCTGAAGCCAAAAATTTGCAGATTGTCCATCAGAATCAAAAAATCTTAACTACTATGGTTAATCTTCGCCGACCTAAAATAGCCAGTCAATATCCCGATATACCCACCGCCCATGAATGTGGTTTTGAATTTTCTTTATCTGTGGCTGGGATACCAGAATTAGTAGAATTCAATCTAGAAGCAGTTTTGCAGGATAATACTATTGTTCCATTGTGTGCGATTTCTTTGCAAACTCAAACAATTGAATCAATAAACACATAATCTTTGAGTAAGTCTTGGCTACACTAATAAAGATAATTAATGATTGCTGAAGTATTAATACAAGAAATCTTAAGAAAATATAAAAAAAAACGCCTGGCGTTTACAATGAAATCTAAGGTGTTCGGAGGAACAAAGTGTTTATCAGACTTGCACAGCAGCATCGCCAATTCGTTCGAGACTTAGTCATGAATCTTCAGGCTTTGGCGATCGTTCTAGAAAATAAAGGTTATTTAGCATCTTGCTACACTTGTGGCGGAGAAATGAACAGTGCTTCATTTATGGTTAGCTTGAAAGACGATCATTTAATTAGATTTTTAGTCTCAGATTATGGAATTACCTGGACTGAAATGCGAGACGATCGGGAGTTAATGAAGCTCGAAGGTGCAGAAGCAATTAACCAACTACAAGATTTAGCAGATCTGATTAAATACCAAGTACAGCCAACAAGTTCTCGGTCCGATAAATCCGACGATCAACAAACTTTACAGCGTGTTTAGTTAGAAGTTGTGCCTTATGGTTGATCTTGAACTAAGATACCGCAGTTAATTGATTAACTACGGTATTAAATTTATTGGTCAGAATATTTAACGACTAACCTCGATACCCCTTTCCCGCAGCTGCTGCATAAAAAATTCTTCTAAAGATGGTCTGGCTAATTGAATGCTAACTAACTCAGCCTCAGCAGACTCTAGCTCACTGACAAAACGTTCTGGGTTGACTTTCAATTGACCGTGCCAGCGGTTATTATCTTGAGTTAGATGGCTCATCCAAGGTTCTAAAACTTGAAAATTACCGCCCTTGACCGTTGCCTGATAGGCGTTATTAGTACCTAAAAGTTCGTCTAAAGATCCTTGGCAAATTAATTCTCCCAAAGCCAAAAAAGCAATGCGATCGCAAATTTGCTCGATATCAGACAAAACATGAGAATTAAAAAAGATTGTTTTCCCCTGTTGCTTGAGAGACATCACAATTTCTCGCATTCGATAGCGTCCCATGGGATCTAATCCTGACATAGGCTCGTCCAAAAAAACAATTTCAGGATCGTTAATTAGGGCTTGTGCCATACCAACTCTTTGCAACATCCCTTTAGAATACTGTTTCAGTTTCTTTTTACGGGCAGTAGATTGAGCCAAACCTACTAGGTCTAATAATTCCTTAATTCGCTGCCGTTTTTTCGGTTGGGGAATTTGAAATAAGCCAGCAATAAATTCTAAAAATTCCCAAGCAGTTAAAAAATCATAGAGATAAGCATTTTCGGGCAAGTAACCAATCTTTTGCTTAACACCGCGATCGCCTATAGGCTTACCTAAAATAACGGCTCTTCCTGTAGAAGGACGAGTAATCCCTAGTAACGTTTTGAGTAGGGTGGTTTTTCCCGCGCCATTTGGCCCTAATAAACCAAAAGTTTCCCCTTGATAAATGCTCAGGGAGCAATTTTTCAGCGATTCTATTTTATGATTCATCCAAAAGCCAGTACGATAGACCTTGCCCAAATTCCAAGTTTGCACTACTGGCAGAGAATCTTTTGGGGATAAATTTGCAGCTAGATCGGTAACAGAATCCATAAATATATAGTCACAGAAAAAGATTATTTGCCTATATATTTCCCCAAATTCAACTATTTTTTAACATCCAAATTTTAGATTTGTCGTCCTGCGATCTATTTAATATTTCTACTCAATCAAAAAAATATATTCAATCACAGGTAAATTGACTTAAAGTAAGTATAACTAAATCAATATATCTAAATTTACTTTAAAAAATACCAATAACAAATGAACATTCTATTTGTGATTACCAGGGCTGATGCTATCGGTGGCGCACAAGTTCACGTTAAGGATATAGCGATCGCTCTACAACAAGACGGTCATAAAGTTTTAATTCTGACAGGTCAGCAAGGGGTGTTTAACGAAGATTTAAGACAAGCAAATATTGAATCTATCCCCTGTGAATTTTTGCGCAAGCCAATCAATCCTTTTCTCGATGGAAAAAGCTTGCGTTATATTATGCACGTTATCTCGGAATTTCAACCCGATTTAATTGCCGCTCATTCTAGTAAAACTGGTATTTTAGGTCGTTTGGCTGGCAAACTAGCTGGAATTCCCTGCGTGTTTACCGCTCATGGTTGGTCTTTTACTACAGGAATTCCCGAACCCAACCGAACTATTTATCGCTTTTTAGAAAGAGCAACCGCATCTTTAGCCGATAAAGTTATTTGTGTATCTGAATTCGATCGCTCGATTGGCATTCAAGCAGGTATGGACTCTAAAGGATTAGTAACCGTCCATAATGGTATGAAAGATATTACGACCAATTTTATAGCCGATACCATAACTTCAGATCCTGTGAAAGTGGCGATGATTGCCCGCTTCGATCGTCAAAAAGACCATTCAACTCTAATTGAGGCTTTTCAAGATCTTAATGCAGAGTTAATTTTAATTGGCGATGGGCCAAGTATGCTCAAAACTCAACAGCAAGTAGACAAACTAAAGATTACTAAAAAAGTAAAGTTTTTAGGGTTTCGTCAAGATATTGCTGAAATTCTAGCTCAAGTACAAATATTTACTCTCATATCCAATTGGGAGGGACTACCCTGTACGATTATTGAAGCGATGCGAGCGGGCTTGCCAGTAGTAGCTTCTGATGTGGGTGGAGTCAAAGAAATTGTGATTGAAGATCGGACGGGTTATGTTATTCCTCGTGGTGATGTAGCAACTTTACGACAAAAATTAGCTTATTTGATTGAAAATGAATCAGCCAGAACTAGTATGGGCATTTTAGCGCGTCAGAAATATGAATCAGAGCTTACTTTTCAACATATGTACGAACAAACTCTAGCTGTATATGAAGAAGTACTAGCAAATCGAGCTAAATAGAATTTATTCTGACTGTTTTTGAGAGCAATCTCAAAAATTTTTAGTATTTATTTCGCTCTATTTCCTGGGAATAACAGCCAAACAAATAATTACTACTAAAATATCAAAAATATAGCTGAATTTTTGGAAAAATACCTATTATTATTTACCCAATTAGACTAATTTGAGTTAGATATAAAAAAATGATTATTGCAGATAAAAAGAAAATTATTTTTATCCACATAGAAAAAACAGGCGGTAGTAGCATAACTACACTTTTAGCACCCTACATATCAGAAAAATATAGAAGTAAAAATGCCAGAATGCCAGAGACTGGACGGGGATGGAGAAAAACTTGGCATATTAACAATCAACACGCAAAATTTTCTGATTCATTACCCATTTTAGATAAATTAGGCATTGACCCCCAAGAATATTTTAAATTTACCGTTGTCCGCAATCCTTATAGCTGGCTATTTTCAGTTTGGGGCGATCAATATCACTCTCCTATCAAAAGAAAAACTCTAGTGAATCGTCTGAGGTTTCAAATTGGTAAATACATTGGGCTCAAGCAAATGGCTACTCAACATTTTTATCAAATGTATCCCGAGGGTAGTTTTAAAAACTTTGTTTTGTTTATAGATCATATAGTATCTAACTATCCTTCATCTTTTATTAAGAGATACGTGGGAGCAACCGATCAATATAGCTATATTGAAAACGATCGCGATCTCAAATTTGATTTTATTTGCAAATTAGAAAATATGGATCGAGATTTGGGAAAAATGAATAATATCATTGAATTAGACGACAACTTAAAAATTCCTCACAGAAACAAAAATAGTAAAGTCACTAACAAGGAAAAATATCTAGATTATTATGACGATGAATCAATCAAAATAGTAAATCGGATTTTTGTCCGTGATTTTGAGACTTTTGATTATCAACCTATATTGAATTGAGTCAAATAGCAGACTACGGTGTTAAAAAAAAAATTAAAAACTTGAAAACCGAACGTGAAAAAGCAAATTCTATTATCAACTCCTCATATTGGAGAGCAAGAACGAAAATTTGTCACTGAGGCATTTGACACTAATTGGGTTGCCCCTGTTGGGCCTCATATAAATGCTTTTGAACGAGAATTTTCTCAGGCAGTCGGTACAAAATATGCTGCTGCCCTAGCTTCAGGTACGGCAGCTTTACACTTAGCTCTCAGGTTAGTAGGAGTTAAAGCAGAAGATGAAGTATTTTGTTCGACTTTTACTTTTATCGCTAGTGCCAGTCCTATTACCTATTTAGGAGCTAAACCCGTCTTCATAGATAGCGATCGCAGTTCTTGGAACATGGATCCCAATCTTTTGGCAAAAGCTCTAGCCGAAAAAGCTAAAGTAAATCAACTTCCCAAAGCCGTAGTGCTAGTACATTTATACGGACAAAGTGCCGATATAGAACCCATATTAGAGCTTTGCGATCGCTATGAAGTGCCTTTGATTGAAGATGCAGCAGAAGCTTTAGGAGCTACCTACAAAAATACTTCTCCTGGTACTTGGGGCAAAACAGGAATTTTCTCTTTCAATGGAAATAAAATTATTACTACTTCTGGTGGGGGAATGTTAATCTCCGACGATGAGGAATTAATCGAACAAGCTCGGTTTTTAGCTACTCAGGCTAGAGATCCCGAACCTCATTACGAACATACTCAAATTGGTTATAATTATCGACTGAGTAATATTTGTGCTGGGATTGGCAGAGGTCAGCTTGCGGTTTTACAAGATAGAGTTGCTGCTCGCTGTCGCAATTTTGCCGCCTATAAATCTGCTTTAAGGGATCTGCCTGGAGTTAATTTTATGCCCGAACCAGATTATGGAAGAAGCACTCACTGGCTGAGTTGTTTGACTTTTGAGCCAGAAGTAGCGGGTATCGATCGCGAAAGAATTCGTCTTCATTTGGCAGAACAGAATATAGAAACCAGACCTCTATGGAAACCTATGCACCTACAACCCATATTTTCTAGCAGTGAGTGTTTTAATAGTGGAGTGTCAGAAGAACTATTTCAAAAAGGTCTATGTTTGCCTTCGGGTTCTAACTTGACCGAAGAAGATTTGCATAGAGTAATCGATAATATAAAAGAAGCTTATCAATCGAGATAAATATTTCTTCAATTTTCATAATGAAGCTGATAATCTTGAAGAAAACTTTATTATATCTTTACTATTCTTCGGCTATCATGTCTTAAGTGTATTTACATAAGTATTTATTCTTTACTATTTTAAAAATTACATTGTTACAAAGTGACATTTGCTTATGAACCCCTCTCAAAACTCTGTGGATTTAGATCAATATTGGCAAATCGTTAAGAGACATTGGTTGCCAGGTTCGGTAGTTTTTTTATCGATATTGACTTTAGGCGTTATAGCTACTTCTCTTAAAGAAAATGTTTATGAAGCAGAAGCTAAACTAAAGTTCAAGCAAAACACAGTAACAGGAACTTTATCGGATGTAGGTAAAGTTTTAGAAGGATTTTCTCCTATTGCAGACCGCGGAAACCCGATTGCTACTGAAGCAGAGGTATTGCGTTCCGTTCCTTTAATTAAGCAAACTATTGAAGATCCTCAATTAAGCCTCAGAAATAGTGAAGGACAAAAATTAAGCGTAAATGCCTTTGCCAGAAGACTCAAAGTGGGGTCTTTACCATCTACAGATATTCTCAAGGTATCTTACTCTAGTAAAAGCCCCGAACAAGCAGCAAAAATTGTTAACACTCTAGTTAGAAACTACTTACAAAACAACCAAGTAGTCAATACAGCTGAAGCGGTTGCTGCTAGAGAATTTTTGGAATTGCAACTTCCGAAAGTAGAAAAATCTTTACGAGAAACGGAAGCACAAATACGAGAAATTAAAGAATCAAACGAGTTTATCAATCCTGCGGAAGATACGAGAGCGTTAATTACTTCCCAACAAGAATTAGAAGACGAAATAGTTAGAACTCGTGGCGAGCTAGCCAATGCGGAGTCTCAAGCTAATTACATTCGAGAAAAATTAGGTTTAACTACTCAAGAGGCCTTTGTACTGTCTACTATCGGTCAATCTTCAGAAATTCGCAGTACTCTCGATCGGTTGGAAGAGGCTGAATCTCAACTATCCGTCGCTCAAACAAAATTTACTGATAATAGTCCCAATATTATCGATCTTAAAAACGAAATTAATTCTTTTAAAAATCGCTTGAAACAGCAAGCTGCCGCCGTAGGAGGAGCTAATGCGGTAGAAATATTACTCAATAATAAATCGGGAGTAGTTCAACAAGAATTAACTAGCCAACTGATTCGATTAGAAGCCCGCAATGATGGATTGAAAAAACAGTTAGTTAGTTTAGAAGGATTGGCGGATAGTCGAAGAGCGAAAATCAAAAAAGTTCCCCAGCTAGAAGAGAAACTTAGTAAATTAGAAAGGCAAGCTAGATCTTATCAATCTTCTTATGACGTTCTTTGGAATCAGCTAGAAACAGTTAAAATTGCTGAAAGCCAAGACCTAGGGAACGTAAGGGTAATTTCTAATGCGGTCGTGCCGACTACTCCTGTTTCTTCTCGTGGAGTAGGCTATTTAGCATCTGCCTCTCTAGCATCATTAGCAGCAGCGGGTGTAATCTATCTTCTAGAAATTAGCGATAAGTCGATTAGAACTATCGAAGAAGCCAAACAGCTATATGGCTATACTTGGTTGGGTGTAATTCCTAGTACGGATAATGTAGATCGTTTGAGTTTGCCAGAGGCAGGGGATCGCGATCCTACTATTCCCAAACTAGTGGTAAGAGATTATCCTTCCCTACCTTTGAGCGAGTCTTATCGGATGTTACAATCTAATATCAAATTTTTAAACTCCGATCGCATTGCTAAAACTATAGTAATTACTAGTTCTGCTGCTCAAGAAGGAAAATCAACGGTGGCAGCCAACTTAGCAGCAGCGATGGCACAAGTAGGTAATAAAGTCCTATTGGTTGATGCAAATTTACACGCTCCTAACCAACATCGCATTTGGGACAGATATAACAATAGTGGTTTGAGCAATGTGATCTCCGAACAGCTAGATCCTCGAATGACCATTGACGAAGTAATGCCCAACCTAGACTTGCTTACATCTGGTACGGCTACTCTTTCTCCAGCTACCTTGCTCGATTCTCAAAGAATGAGAATGTTGATGGACTATTGGTCGGAACGTTATGATTTTGTCATTTTTGACACACCATCATTAGATATGACTGCGGATGCTCCCATTATGGGTCGTATGGCTGATGGAGTTTTGCTAGTAGTCAGACCTGGATTTGTCGAAAGATCTCAAGCAACATTTACTAAGGAGATGCTAGCTCAATCGGGAATCAATATATTGGGTATTATCTTTAACGGAATTACGCCTCAATTTGAGTCTACTCCATTTTATTATCAAGCTCTAGCAAGCCAGCAAGCTGTAGAAGAACAAAACAGATTAACCGAAAGTAGGGCTGCTGATTCCAAAGGTGAATTGTGGGATGCTATTTCCTCTATATCTAGGGAGTCAAATAAAAATAAACTGAATGGTAATTTGGGAGAAAAAGAACTTCAGGTAGCTCCTCTAGAAAAACTGGAAGCAATGGTGCAATCTCTACAACAAGATTTAGGAGATTTAGATTTATTGGTAAGAGAACAAGAAGAAGAGTTATTAAGCCAACGTCAGAAAGTTAAAAAATTACAGCGTCAAGCTAATGTAGCGACAGAAAACGAGCGTTTTTACTTGGAAAATCAATTAAACCAAGAGCAGGAAAGAAAAAGAATGCTTGATGAGACGCTCGTAGGACAAAAACGCAATCTAGAAAAGCGTCGTGAAGTACTCTATCGATATCAACAAATTTTGGCAAATAGAAAAAAAGCTAGTACGCAAATTTTGTAATTGAAAATTTAAACAACTAAATCATTTTTACCTAAAAGAAGGGGAGAAAAATATTCTTCCCTTTTTTTATCCTTCAGTAAAATTTACTCATTAATTATTAATCAATTCTTCTTTGATAGGTTCGGATTCTGATTTTAAATTTTCTGTTTTTAATTGTTCTTGCGCCATTAAATTAATAATTGAAGCTTTATCTAATAAACCAAAGACTTTTCCTGTTTCTGCTACAACTACTAGCTCTCTGGGAGTATTAGTTTCAAACTCTTTAGCTACATCTAATAAAGAAGTATTGGCTGAAATAATATTCTTGGGAGAAACGGGTTGAATCAACTCATGGATGTAAATTTCATTCCACTGAGAAGTAGGAGTTTGTTTTAAATCAGCGATCGCAATTTCTCCGAGTAAATTTTGTTCTTCATCCACTACCAAAAATTTTTTCCATTTCTCTTTGCCAATTACGTAGTCGTTCACAAATTCCCTGACGGTAAGATTGCTATGAACTAGCGGACTATCAGCAACGATCGCATCTAAAGCAGTATATTGACCGAGTTTATCTTGAACTGCGGCAGATTGAGCGGCAAAACCTGCGTTGCGTAAAAGGAAAGCACCGATAAATAGAGTCCAAATACTTCCTACTTGACTGATGCCTAAAATAGATAAGAAACCCAAGCCAATCCCTAACCAACCGATTGCTTGACCCACTCTTCCCGCAAAAATAATACCCTTGTTGGGATTACCTGTAATTTTCCAAACAATAGCTTTGAGGACGTTTCCGCCATCTAAAGGTAGCCCAGGAATCATATTAAATAGAGCTAATACCAAGTTAATATACGCTACTAAAGAAACAATTGCTTTCAGGGGCAAACTTAAAGTGGCAGTAGCTGCTACAAAAGAAAAGAGACCGAATAGGAGAACGCTAACTAATGGCCCTGCAACAGCAACTAGAAAAGCTTGTAGGGGAGTGTCTGATTCTTTTTCTAAGGTTGCCAAGCCACCAAAAATAAATAAAGTAATCGATTTGACTGGTATTCCTTGGGAGATAGCAACAAAACTGTGACCGAGTTCATGAGCGAGAACCGATGAAAATAGCAACAAAGCAGCTACTAAGCCCAAAAACCAAGGCATTATTCCCGTTAATTCTGGAAATTGAGTCAAGTTAGAACCATAGCTCCAAGTAACCAATCCCAAGACAAAAAACCACGATGGGTTAATAAAAAAAGGTATTCCAAATAAGTTACCGATCCGAATGTTGCCGTTCATGGCATTCTCCTTTACTTAAAAACTAATAAACGATTTCACTGCTGAATAAAAGTGGTTTATATTTTTATTGGCTATAAAAAGATTGTAACGAACTGTGAAAAAGTGTTCATTTTAACAATTACAGTAAAAACCGTCCTAAAAATTACGGTAACAACTGGGCATATCTTGGGCATAATAGATATAGTGGAGAGATGTCAATATGAATATGTCAGATACAACGCCGTCCTACCCCAACTCTTACAGTCAAGAAGAAATCCAAGAAATACTTCAGTTAGCGATCGCTAGCCATCATACAGAAGAAGAACTAAGCAGACAGCAACTGTGGGAAATTGCTGCGGAATTAGACATTAGCGATGCCATCATCCAATCTGCGGAACGGGATTGGTTGGCTAAAAAAGCTCTAGATAGTCAACGTCGGTCTTTTAATTTACATCGCCGTCAGAAATTTCAGCAGAAATTAACTAAATTTGCCATTATTAACACTTTCTTAGTTTCATTTAATTTGATTGTGGCAGGAACTTTATCTTGGTCTTTATATATTTTATTATTTTGGGGACTGGGAGTAGCCTTGAATGGTTGGAAAGCCTATCAATCTGGAGGTGAAGCCTACGAGCGAGAATTTCAACGTTGGAGTTTTCAAAATGAAGTCAAACAAACTGTCGCTACAGTCTGGACGAAAATCCAACAAGCTTGGCAAGCTTAATTGTTCTTATCTTAATACCCAATATTTTGTATTAATTGCTACTTAAACTGGGCTAAAGAGAAGCTAATTTATTAAGTATCTATTTGTCCTAAATTTTTAGATGCGATCGGAAAATAGAGCAAAGATAGTCAAAATGATTTTGATTGTTATGATAATCAATTGCGATCGCACCGTTGTTTCAGACAAATAAATCTGTAGTTAGTAAAGGGCATAAATATCGATGGTAGCGATGGGTGTTTTTCCAGCTATCTACTCTACTCTATCTCCTCAAGCCTTAATAGATGGAGTTATCTCTAGATACGAACTGGGGACAATCGAAAAGTGTTTGTTTTGGCATCGTGGCTTGAGCGATATTTATTTAATTGAAACCAGAAAAAAGCCCTATATTCTTAAAGTTTCCCACCATCACTGGCGGACTAAGTCGGAAATTCAATTTGAGCTAGAGTTTTTGGATTTTTTGTCCCAGCAGAATATTCCTGTTGCCAATCCTTTAAAAACTACCACAGGAGATTTATTTGTCACAATTCGGGCAGTAGAAGGCGATCGCTATGCTGCTTTATTTCCCTTTGCCCCAGGAGAAGTTCCTCAAGGAGACTTCAATCTCGACCAGAGTAAAATTATGGGGAAAACTTTAGCTTCGATCCATCGTTCGGCTTTAGAATTCGATCCCAATGCTTCTCGTCCAGATTTAAACCTAGAATATTTATTAGATGATTCCCTAGAAGTAATTCGTCCCTATTTGCGTCATAACCATGGGGATTTAAAATATCTAGAACGAGAAATTAGCAAAATTCAGCAGCAATTAGCTTGTCTGGAACAAACATCTCCTCTTTGGAGCGTATGTTGGGGAGATCCTCATAGTGGAAACGTTCACTTTACTTCAGACAACCAAATAACTTTATTTGATTTCGATCAGTGCGGTTATGGTTGGCGTATTTTTGATATTGCTAAGTTTTTGCAAGTTTCTTTGAATGCAGGTATTCAGCGTCAAGTGAGAGATGGTTTATTGGCTGGCTACCAACAAGTTCAAGAACTTACGGAATTAGAACTCGCTTCTCTCCAACCTCTGACCCAGATGGCTCATATTTGGGCTTGGGCGATCGGCATTAATGCTTCTGCAATTCATAATTGGTCTAGATTAGACGATTTTTATATTACAAGACATTTACACCAACTCAAAAGATTGGGTTCTCACGATTGGCAATTATTTTAAAGGAATGAAGGATGAAGGATGGGGAAGTTGTTATCAGTTAACACAATAGATGAAAATTTCTCTACGAGTTTTCAAAACCTTGAGTATAGTCATTAACGCATAAGTTGTAAAAAATTAACTCAAAAGCTGACAATATCCGAACCGATCGACTCATAAATTGCAAAAATCAGGCATGATATTCTGCTGAGATTGCGATCGCATCTATTACCGATTTACGGAATTATCGGTAGTCAAAAGACAAATTTTCCGAAATGTGAATAAGAGCCGTCAAATAAAGCTGGTAAAGAACTTAGCTGTTTTCGTGTAAGGCATTAGTTAATTCCTGAAGAAACTTTATAATCTCACTTCTTTTTACGATATCTGACAAAAGTAAAGCTTGAAGAGAATTGGGACTATTTAACATCTGAGATTGTAACTCTTTTAAATCACATCTTAGTTGAGCTACTTCTAGATTAAGCTTTTCATTTTTCTCTCGTTCATCTTGAAGAGCCTTTTCTAGATCGCTTCTCTGTTTTCCAATTGTTTGGTTACTTTTTACTAGAGATTTATTCTTAGTGATCATTAACTTAGTAAGTTTGGCGACAGCTTCATTTTTCTCCAGAGTACAAAGCAACTGAGCTTTCTGAGAATCTGTCAAGTGTTTAGCAATATTCTGATTAATCTTATAATTGTTTTTAAGTTCTTTTGCTAAATCGTACAATAATTGACCTTTAATTTTAGAAGTCATGAGTATTAATTATTTTTTTATATATCCTTATAGTAAAAAAAATAGTCTCCTAAAGCAGCAGGATTAATACTTAATTTATTGGAGAAATATATTAATTTTTAATTCATTATGTAATTCAGTAAAACTAAAAATTTACTTGAATATATATAGAAAAGCATCTTGTTTTTATAAAAAATTCGTAAAGATTAGTGTTTTTTGGGAATGCGATAGTTATTCGGGTTAATAGGGGTATGGGGACGATTAATAAATTTTACTCATATATCTATCAAACTTGATGATGCTAAACTCCAAATATCCTAAATCGTAATTACTAAGAGCAAACCTCAAAACTGCATATAGAATTATCAAGAATGTAATATTGTATATTATTGCTAATAACACTTGTATATAAATGAACCAAAAAATGTATAGAAAAATGTTATTCCAGTCGCTCATACTGGTATTTTTAATTCAAATTATTCCTAGCACCATACAATCTGCTTCTGCCAAAAAGCCTCATCCACACAAACATAAAACTAATCAATTTCATAATAGCGGTCACAGCGATCGTGTGGTCAGCCTAAACAAAGCTCAAAGAGACAATTTAGTCGATATACTTAACGGGCGAGAGCGCAATTTTAATTTGAGTCCCACAATTAGAGTAGAAATAAACAATGGGGTAAATTCCCTGCCACCAGGCATTCAAAAACAGTTAGCTAGAGGTAAAACTTTGCCCCCTGGAATTGCCAAAAAAGTAGTATTGCCAAATTCGGTAAACAGTCACTTGAATTTATCTTCAGATGCCACAATTGTTGTGATTGGTTCTTCGGTAGTACTTGTAAATCCCCAAAATCTAATCTTGGATGTTTTGCATGGTATTTTTTAGCTGCGCTGACTGAGGGGTATGACTACCCCTGCCAACATCAAAGCTATTGAAGCAGAATGAAAGGAAATTGCTTGCGATCCGATTTATGAAATGATTGGCAACAAAATGGATATTTCAAAAATATCCCCCACTAGCTCAAACAACTAGACTAAATTATCTTCCAACCAGCAAAAGTGGGGTCGAAGTCGAGATCGAAGACCGTCTCTCATCAAAAGATCTAGATTCGGGTATAATTGTAAAGAAACGTAAATTTTTTTTAATAAACACGTATCTTTCTCAAAAGTATCGACATCAAATTCAATGGTTTTGTTCAATTCCACCGAGCCAATTATTCGTCGCAAACAGCACGCTTTAGACATTCAAGATCGTCAAGGTTTACTCCAACTAAAACTAAAAATAAGTAATACAACTCTATTTAATAATATCTATACAAGAATCGATCAAGTTTTTGTACTTTGGGGAATAATTTCCGCAGTTATTTTCTTTACGGCACAATTTGCTCCTATTGATTGGATTACCCAAGCTATTGTGTGGTCGATACTTACTGGAATTGGCATTGTGGGAATGACTGTCTTAACATATTTTTGGGTCAGAGTAGAACGACTGCGTTGGGTACTCTATAGTTGGATTGTCTTAATGTTTGGTGGCATAGTTGTTACCGACTTAAGTCTTTTATTCGGATGGGGACAAATATTGATGCGCCTTTGTCATCTTTGGTTGGGATTGAGTGCTGTTGGCTATTTTTGTACTGGTTGGGGATTGCGATCGCGTGCTTTTTTCATTGCAGGTATTTTTCACTTGGTAGGTATTTCGATCTTGCCTTGGTGCGTGGGTTGGCAATTTCTAGCTACAGGATTGGTGATGACAGCAAACTTACTAATCTTTGCCGAAACTCAATGGGATATGCGCTCTCCCATAGACAATTACAATCTTTTAACCGAAAAACAAAAAGAATTTAATCGCCAACAATATTTAATTCGTCAAACAGAATCTTGCCGTTTATAGAATCTATTGAAGATCTTAATGAAAGAAAAGATCGCAGAGAATAAGGTTTTCCAGGAATTTGACCAATAAACAGTAGATAATAACAAAACCTCATAGATATGGGAGTAATTCTTTAAATATGGGAACAATACAAATTGATAGCTATTAAGCACAACTATTTTGTTTTTGTTCCTAATTATTTATGAGCAGTTATCGCATAAAGCTCTGGAATTATCCCCTATTTCAAATTCCTTTAATTGGTTTTGGATTATGTTTGTCAGCAGCAGCATTGTTTTGGCTTCTAGGTTTTGGCAGACCTCAAGTAGCTGTTGCGATCGCACTCGATCTTAGTGGTAGTACTTACAACAACCAGATAGAACTTTTTAACAGCCCTGGTACAGTTCTCAACAAAGAAATTCAGGCGGTACAGGCTTATCTCAAACAAAATAACGAAGAAGTTTTGCGCAGTCCCAATCAAGTGAAGGTATTTGGTTTTGGGGGCATGGTTAAATCTTTAACAGGAAATTTCAACGCTAATAGTCAAAAAGTAGAAAAATCTTTATTAGAAGCTTTAAAAACCGAGAGATTAGCCCAAGAAATTAAACCTGACAGTACGGACATCAACTTGGCTATTACAACAGGAATAAATTCTTTGAGAACTGTTCCTAAAAAATGTCGAGAACTCATTCTCGTCACCGATGGACAGGGGACTGTTTCTCCTGGGGTTATTGCTGAAGCTAGAGGTAATAAAGTCAAAATAAATTCGGTAGTAGTCGGACAACAAGCATTAGCATTACGTGCTGCTTCTTTTACAACTGGAGGAAAGTATTTGTCTGGAGGAAGTAACGATTTGAGTACTTTCTTTACCAGTAACTTTTTTAACTCTTTTAACAGCAACCTTAAATGGATTGTCTTTTGGTTGGGATTTGCCTGGATTAGTCTGATGTGGATGCTAGTTCTACCTTTAGATCGTTGGTTGTTTCAAGGTGCGTTGGGAATGCAAATAGATCGTGCAGGAAAGCTAGCTATCTCTCATGCTCTTTTTTGGACGGTAGTTACTTTTTCTGCCATCTGGAAGTTTTGGGGAATTCCTTTCTTATCAGGTTGCTAGTAGCCAATCCCAATTCAATTTCATTAAAAACATTAACGAGGAAAAAATTATGCCAGTAGAAGAAAAAAGTATGGTGCCTACAATTTTAGTAGGCGTGGGCGGTACGGGAGCAGAAGTTTTATCGCGAGTTCGGCGTTTTGTCGAAGAAACTTATGGCAGCCTCGACAAGTTTCCCATTTTCAGCTTTTTGTGGATCGATACAGATAAAGGTTATAAAATCAGCAATCCTGAAGCAGCAGGAAGTCCGTTTAAAGATCCCGAAAAATGCCACGCTACCGTAAGCGGGACAGAAGCAGAAACTATCCTGACTGATATGAGCAAATATCCCTGGATTCAAAAATGGTTTCCTCCCGAACTCGAACGTAATATTTCTTCTTTAGAAGCTGGTGCGGGACAAATTAGAGCTTGTGGTCGTTTTGCTTTTGTGTGTAATTATCACAAGATTCAAAATTCTTTTAATCGGGCTTTAGCTCGCATCAAAGGCAAAGAAACCTATATGCGAGACAAATATGGGGTTCGAGTTCTAACTAACCAAATTAATGTTTTTGTTACGGGTTCGATCTCTGGAGGTACTGGTAGCGGAATGCTGATCGACCTGGGTTACTGTATTCGTCATTGGCTGCAAGGACAAGGAAGCAGCAAAATTACGGCTATTGTTCCCATGCCTGATGCTTTTGCAGGAATTAGCGTTGGTTCTGGAGTAATATCTAATGGTTACGCAGCTTTAATGGAGTTGAGCTATTTTTCCGACTATCGTACCGAGTTTGTCGAAAAATACACCATGAGCAACATGGACGAAGTGCGCTCGGTCAAACCACCCTTTGACTTTACTTACTTGACGGGGACAAAAAACGGCGAAAGTGAATTTAAACTGGGTCAACTGCGGGAAGCAATAGCACAAAACATCTTTCTCGATATGACCTCAGAATTTGCCCCCTACAAACGTAGCATTCGCGACAATATTAAAAAGTCTTGGACGGTGTCGGATAATCAAGAAGGTAGAGGCTATTCCAGACAGTTTATGAGTTTCGGCTTGTCTACCATTGAAATTCCTGTCAGTCTGATTCGTGCTTGTCTGGGCTATCGCCTCGGCAAAGATTTAGTCAGTTGGTGGCTGAACGAAGATATGCAGCTTCCTCCGCAAATGTTGGAACTAGTTCGAGGGGATATTCTCAAAGGAATGCGACTCAGCGAACAAGAAATGATTACCGATCTTTCTACCGCTAAAGACCGTCCCATTGCTGCTTTAATCGCTCAGTGGCTCAATGAAATTCGTAACGACATAACTAACGAAAACCGCTTGCAGTGTACCCAACAAGGTCCTAATTTATTGGGTAAAGAAAAAGGCAAAATTTTAGCTTTCACGAACTATTTACAAGAAAAATGGCAAACTTTCCGAACTGAAAATATTAAAGAAATTAGTCCCGATGAGAGAGTACATGGAGAGTTTCTGCAAAATATGTACCGCAGTCGTAACTACATCATTAAGCGGGGTTGCGATGCACTAGAAGCCGAACTATACCGTATTTTAGAAGACCGCAATCGCAGTTTGCCTTTTGCGGAAGTCTTTTTAACTACTGTCGGGCAAGTATTTGAAGCTACTACTGAAAAATTCCGTCGCGAACAGGAATTACAAAGCAAAATTGAAAGTAGCAGAACCAAACAATATGAAAATGCCAAACAAGATATCAACGAACTCAAGGATAAATATGGTGCTACCAAACAGGCAAAAATGGAGCAGCTATGCGAAATAGCTTTAACTGCGATCGATGGTAGTATTAATGCGACTATTCGCCGTAAAGCCAGATCTTTGGGCTTGGAAGTAATCGCTCGTTTGAAAGAACATCTTCAAGTGCTACAACAACGTCTTAATAGTTTCCGTCAAAGAAGTATTCAATTACGAGACTATTTCGACAAAAAAGCCAAGCAAGAAGCAGATCGAGCCGATGCACTACAGATAAACGGTATCAAGCTTTATAACCGCAATGAGTTAAATAGTTTGTATCAAGACCTCATCGAACAGTTAGCAGGAACTTCTGAAGATAATCGGACGCTTTATGAACGAGGTATGGATTCTATTTGCACCCTAATTTCTCAAGATATCTTGGCTAAATCTAGTCCCTTATGGAAAGACAATCGCGAGGCGGACGAAATAATGCGTTTGTTGGACTTGACTGAAATACCATCGGTCAATCAAGAAGATATTGAAGAAATTATTTACGAAAGGAGTAAGAACGTAATCGAACAAGCACCAGTAGCAAGTCAAATAATTAAAGACTTAGCAGCTTGCGATCGCATTTTTAAAACCTTTAGCGATGAAAGCGAAATTACCAGTCGAGTCCGCATGGCTTACCAAAAATCTCAGCCTTTGATGCTTCTTAACAGGGCGATGATCGCTCAAGCTGGATTTAAGCCTCCTATTGCCAAAAATACTAACGTTGCGATTATCGGCGGAAATAGCCCAGCCAGCCCCGCCGCTCAAAAAATGCTGCCGATTATTCAGCAATTCGTACCAAACAGTGACGATATCAAACCGTTAGGAGAAAACGAACGCCATCGCATCGTCTTCGTGCAAGAAATGGGTGGTTTTTCTCTGCGTTGTATTGAAGGAATTCAAGTATTGCGGAAGTCTTATCAAGAATGGTTGGGCGAAAGTATTATCGCCAGACGAGCCAGACTGAGAGGCGAACATAAAGAACCTCCAATCCCCGTACATATTACTAAAGCAGTCGCTTTTTGGGACTTTTTTCCCGAAGATCGCAAAATCTACGAACTAGTATTGCAAGCTAGAGCTTTGGGGATTTTGTTTGCCGATGTCAATCGCGCTACCCAAGAACCAACTATCCGTTATAAACATAAAACCAACACGGGTATTCAGAAAGTGGATTTGGCTTCTAATTGGGAAGAAGCAATACAGGTATTGGAAGTACGGGCTTGTCTCGAAGACAAACAAGAAATCCAACGTCAAGTTGATGCTGTTTACGACGCAGCCAAAACGGAAGTTCTCAAGCAACAACTTCAACAACAGTTAATTGATTATCTGGCTCAAAGAAAAATGGAATTAGAAGGGGGTGAAGATTCTCCCCTTTATAAACGGGATAATGCCATAGTTAGCGGACTTATTAGTAATCATAAACTACCTGAGATCGCAGATTCAGCAGAAAATGAGATTTTAGCAAGTCGCCAAACCGTTCCCGTGACAGCAGGAGGACAAGTTAATTCTAACGGTTTGCAAACAGAACAAATCCCATCTCCAGCACCCAATACACCAACAGCAACCAATAGTAAAAGTAAAATGGAAGAACTAAAAGAGCTTAAGGAAATGTACGAACAAGGTATTTTAACCGCAGAAGAATTTACTACTGCTAAAAAAGTAATCCTAGGACTCTAATTTACTAATAATTAATCAAAAAAATAGGACTAACTCGTGTAGTCCTGTTTTTTGCTTTTAAAATATACTTTGGTAATCGGATTTAGTATTATTTATGGACAAGCCATATATTTTTCTTTTCTAGGTCTTGTTTTAGTTTCGTATTTTCCTTTCTTTTTATTCCATTCTCTATATTCTTCATAAACTGTTTTGGTTTTCTCTACTTTATCCCTACGTACCTCAACAGGCTGGCTTGGAGAAAAATTAGCCGTAAAAAATCCACGAGCAATAGTTGTTTTTTTATCTCTTATTTCATATTCAAAATCATTGATACCACTTAATAC
>NZ_JBZNBU010000117.1:0-2041 GCF_058530065.1 Waterburya sp.
TAATTCACTGCGAGATAACGTACCGCGATCGCTATAATTATCGGCGATCAAATTAAATCGATTGAGAAAAATCAAAATAATATTTAATGCCAAAATCATTCTAAACAAAACCAGCGATCGCAAATCTAATTGACAAACCGATAAGTATTTATGCAAAGCTAATTTCATCGTTAAGACTAGGTAATAGGTAATAAGTAATAAATGCTAAATGTTAAATGTTAAATGCTAAATGTTAAATGTTAAATGTTTTCCGCATTCGCTCGCCAATTCCTTGAAGAGAAAAGCTATTTTCTGCTCTTTGTTTGGCTTTCTGACTTAACTCATTCCTCAAATTTTCATCGTCCAATAACTTACCAATTGCCGTTGCTAAAGCTGTCGAATTTTCTCTAGGAACAATAAGCCCTCCGTCTTCTTCTTCTCGCGGTAAAATATCCCTAATTCCTGCTGCATCTGCCAACACGACGGGTAAACCGCAAGCCATTGCTTCTATGGGTGCGAGGGGAAAGCCTTCTTTGCGAGAAGGAAGAGTATAAAGATCGGCTGCGGTAAGATAGCGACTGAGAAGATGGCGATCGCTGATAAATTCGTTTACCCAAACTATTTCCTCTAAACTCAGACTATCAATTTGCTTTTGCCAGCGCGGTGCGTCCCTACCAGTACCAATAATCAACAAACAAAGATCTTCTTTAGGGCGACTATGACATATTTCTTGCCAAGCCAAAGCTAAAATATCTAGACCTTTTTGCTCGATTTCTACCCTACCATGCCAAACTACTACCTTCGCAGTGGGGGAAATGCCTAACTCTTGTCTGGTGCTAATTTTCCCGTTACAGTCCCCCGCTACTAAATCCAATGGATTAAAGATTTGATGGATCTTATCTTGAGGGAAATTGTATTTTTTTTGTACTCTTTTAATTTCTCTTCCCGAAGCAATAATCAAACCCGCACAATTATCTAACGCCCAACGCCTAAAACCCCACTCAAGAATACTTTGGGTGCGATCTAATCCCTGAAAACAAGCATATACGGGCAAATTAATTCTTTTACCCATCGCCACGCAAGCATCAAAACGGGCGTATTCATATTCTTGACACAAAAAAGCTTGGCAATTTTCTCGTTGTAATTCTTGGGCTAATAAATTTAATGGTGTCGCTAGATACGTACCACCACTTTTAATAAAATCTTTAACCGCATTCAAACCCGATCTGCGAATGCTGTTACTGTCTTCTACATCCTTAAAAGCTTGTCCTTTCTTTGCACCATAAGCTTTGAGGGATCTATTTTTAATTGCTAAATAAGCGTTGTAAATCTTCGGGTGTGGTAGGGCGCAGATTGTCGCCCCTGTGGGCAAATGTTCAAATCGAGTCGGCTGGCTTACCTGGGAGGTAATACAGAACAAAATCGGACGCAACCCCGCACTTTGTAAGGCTTTAATATAGCCAAACATGAAGCTACCCGTAAAATTGTTGCAGTAGTCTTGAAAAGTAATATTCATACTCTCTACTACTTCATCAATTAGATCGTAGTTATGAATTAGCGCGATCGCTGGTTTTTCATTTATCATTATGCTTATAGTAGTAAGTTGCGATCGTAATTTTTCAAAGATACTTTTTAAACTATTTATTAAGTTGGAATTATACTAGATAAGAGTCTTTTATTTAACTTAAATTATAGTTGAAAAAATACAGGTAATTATTAAATTTTAGTAGTGAAAATGTCTCAGAATAACTTATTTTTAGATGAAATAAATTCAATTAAAATAGAATTGGAAAAAATTTATGTTTTAAATGATGCAAAATATCAAGATATTCAAAAAATTAGAGAGATTCAACGAGATTTAGATCGGGTTGAAAAAATTATCGAGAATACTAATTTCTTAGACTTATTCGACCAAAGCGTTTATCAACAACTTGCAATTGGAAATATAGTTATAAGATTATCTAATTTACAACAAAGTAGTAATCTAGAGATTCCAGAGTCCCTAGTAAAAAAAATAGATAGTCACTACCAAAATATAATCGAGTTCAGAACTAAATTGAGA
>NZ_JBZNBU010000118.1:0-11774 GCF_058530065.1 Waterburya sp.
GGGCGATCTAAAACAGCTAAACGGGTGTTTAGTTGTTCGTAAGAAGCGTCAAAATCTTCGAGGATGGGTTTAAACTCAAGTTGAATTTTCTCAGGAGTGAGATTTTCTTGAGGAACAGTAGTTAAATACTTCTCTACCTCAACCATCAACTCAATGCTGTTTTCTCTGGCTTGTGCTGCTTCAGCAGTAGCTATAACTTCTAGGCGTATTGCATCCAGAATATTAGCAGTGCTGCGAATCTGGGATTGAGATAGTATTCCTTTCTGTTTGAGAATACCGACAAAATCGGCACGATTGATTTGGCGCAAGTCTGACGCTACAGCTTGAGGATCGGCAGCAGGATCGTAAATTAAATTGCGAAACTGGCGATCGAGATTCTGTTGTTTGAGTTGCCAGGGATAAGCATTAAGCAGATAATTTTTAATATCTTTTTGAACAGTAGTTTCAGAAGTTTCGGTTAATCCTACCTGAGATGCTACCTTATCAGTCTGTTCCCCAAGATGCCCCTGTAACTTTTGCAATTGGTTAACAACTTTATCCACATCAAGATCGCTAAGATCGGTTCTACCCATCACCATACCAATCAAGCTATTCATGCCGACAGTAGCAACTTGAGTTAAGGGATTAGTCTTTTGAGAACGACGATTTTCTGTCATCTCATCAATTAAAGAATCTAACTTACTACCCAAATCTGTACCTGTAAGCTGTTCTTTGGTAGCTGTTTTGAGATAGTTAGCAAATTCACTAACAGGATTACCAGATGGAGTTATCTTGTTTGTAGTTTTTTGCCAAACTGACTCTAGTTTAGTAGCAATGCGCTCTACATCTTTTTTAGACAAGTCAGAGCGATCGCTAATTAACTGGACAAAAGTATGGCGATCGATATTCCGCATACTGTCACTATCAACAATTTCCTGTAAATTCTCGTCATCTAATAACTGCTCGAAGTCTGTCGCAATCTTATCTAGATCTATCCCTGCGGGTTTAACCGACTCTAAGAACTCTTCGACATTTTCTCGCATCGATACAGGATCGATCGCTGTACCCAATTCTTTACGTACCGCAGCAGCAGTAGCCTCGGCAGTATTTACTACTTGTTTGCTAACAGCACCAGCACCTAAAGCAGCCGTAGCAGTACCCAAAATTGCCTGCATTCCAGAGGTAGCAGTATTTGCCACCGAACCTAAAAGCGAACCAATTGCCCTGGAACTAAATAACATCATCAAAGCAAAGAAAGTCGCCCAGATAACTAAACCCACAATTGCACCCGAAAGTGGTGCGACAAACAAGCCCAGTTTGACAGCTAATAGACTGGCAATAAATAAAGCTAAGGTAACGCTAACTAATGTACCCAAACCTACTGCTGCACCTACCTTTTTGATAGTGCTTCCCAATCCTCCCGAATTGCTACTGTCAGACGAAGAACTGGAACTATTTCCAACTAAAGAGATGCCAGCCGCAACAGCTAAATTGGTAAAAAGTAGTTGAAAAGCAAAAGCTAACACTACTCCTGCGATTAAAGCAGCAAAGAATTGTGGCCCGTTAAACATAAATGAAGCATCTTGCACCGCTTCTAAATCTGGTTCTGTTTCTACTATTACTTGTGCCAATGGCAACATCAAATTATAAAACACGATTTTTTCCTTTTAATAATTAATTTTTTCTAAATAGAAGCCCACTCTATAGTTTTTCTTAGAGAGCTACTTCAGCGAATTAAACACAGTTCATGATTTTTTGAATATTCCCGTCAAAATATTTTGGTGACGCTCTAATAGAGTAAAGAATATCTATCTTTAGATCGTCTTTCTTAAGATAGGTAATTAAATAGGTAATAAGTAATAGGTGATAAATTTAGTAGTTTATCTCTTTAGATAGATTAATGATTTATGGGTTTTTTATTAAAGTTATTAGTAACAAAAAATACAGAAAAATTTTGGAGAAAAATTATATGAGTACCAAAGACAGAGCCGAAGCTACAGCTAAGAATATTGAAGGTAAAGCTCAAGAAGCTATGGGTAATGTTACTGGAGATAAGCAAGACCAAGCAGAAGGTAAAGCCAAGCAAACAGAAGCGTCTGCACAACACGCTGTTGAAGATACTAAAGATGCAGTAAAAGACGCTATTGACTAATAGATAGTCACATTTATTTATTTCTTTTGAGAAGGAAAATCAATAGTTCCTTCTCAATTTTTTCAAAAAACATTGTCTTATAAAAAATATTTGGAGTTATAGTTTATGAATATAAGCTTAAGTAAAATTCGTAATTTATTAGCAAGTAGCCTAT
The DNA here is from genome assembly GCF_058530065.1 of Waterburya sp. NCBI lineage: Bacteria > Bacillati > Cyanobacteriota > Cyanophyceae > Pleurocapsales > Pleurocapsaceae > Waterburya > Waterburya sp. Next base: position 2,286 of record NZ_JBZNBU010000118.1, read on the forward strand.
TGGTTTTACTGTTGTTCACTACCACTGCTTGTTCTTCCAGCACAAATGCAACTCTCCCTAATCCTACTTTAGATAGAACTGAAGCATATACTCAACTAGAAAGGGGAAATAGTCTTGCAGGTAAGAAATTTGGCGACTGGGTAGTTAGCACTAGCCAGGGAATGATTGTTGATTCCTACGTGCGCGATAACAACAAACTAGGCGTAGTTATTTCCGAGCAAGTCAAACCTACAGAAGTCAAAACTTTAGCTAAGGCTTTAACAATGGGTTTTCACAAAAATTTTCCCAGTCAGGACTTGACTATTTTAATGTATGCACCAGACAAGGAAAGAATTTTGACGGCTAAATATGACGTGCAGTCTAACAACATTGAATATCAGGCTTAATCGTTAATCGTCGATCGTTAGGTATCAACCCAAAAGACAAAAGATAAAAAATAAACGACACATACCTAATTTATTGAGGCAAAAAAACTAATTTAGGAGAAAAAATAATGTCTAGTAGTGATAAATATAAAAGGCAAATAATGAGTGACCTTGCAGGTGGCAACGTTGAATCTTTAGATGGTTCTTCTATAGAACAAAATTACGATAACTTTGACGATTTTGCCAATCGTTCTAGCAGAGAAGAAAGACATGGTTTATTTCGTCGAGCATTCCATCATGATAATGTTCCTCCGCAACAAATGGAACCCGAATTGCAACAGGCGATCGCCCAAATTAAGCCTAATGAACGGGATGATGTTGCCAGAGAATTTTTTAAACATCTCAAAAAAAGAGATTTAAACGAAAGAGATTTAGAAAAGCAGTTAGGCTTATCTACTCACCATGCTAGTCGCATGAGTGCTGATGATGTTAGCAAACTAGCTAGCTTTGCCTATCATTCTCACCCTGATATTTTTCAAGAGGTAATGGCAGATCGACCTGCACTACTGAAATTTCTGAGTAATCCTTTAGTTGGTGCAGCATTAGGTGCGGTGGCATCAAAATGGTTGCGTCGATAATCTATTTTTGTAAATAGCTTGTCATTTGTTTAGGGGCGTTGCCTACAGCGTCCTTAGTTTTTTGGCTACAAAGTACGATCTAATGATCATGATGTTAGAGGATTTTGCTAAGTGGGCTTTAGGGTTATACCAATTCTCTAAATTATCGCTACAAATAGATAGCTTATTTCTTCTAGTCCCCCAGTCTCCCAGTCCCGTCAAGCGGGATAATATCTCCTAGTCTCCCAGCCCTAAAGTTATCTGTAGTCCCATTAAAGAGAAATGGTATTAGATGCCCAAAAATTAAATATCTGGCAGATGATAATCTTTAGTAGGCATTGTCTTAACCTCTTTTTTGTTCTTCTTGATAATCTTTCCAATAGCGACGAGCAGTTTATTGAAGTGATATATAGCTGCCAGAAATATGAAAATCAGTGTGAGATGCTTTGCGGATAGTCTCTCTGTCAATTCACAAAGATATCGATAGGTAGTCAGATCTATGAGTCAGTTCTCAAAAAACAAAATCCAGTATAATCCTGAAGATATTCAAGAGATGGTTGGTACACTAGCTAAGATGACTTCGCGATCGCCAGAGGAAGTTAAGCCTTACTTAGATGAGCCACAGTTAATTATTGAATGTACAGTACATCTGAAGGCGACACCCAGATTCGAACTGGGGGATAATGGATTTGCAATCCACGGCCTTACCACTTGGCTATGTCGCCAGCCTTACTTAGGTAAGTCATGATTTTTAACTCACAACTTCCCTCAGTGCGCTTTTCAGTATAGCAAACTTTGTTCGCTGTAGATCGCAAAAATCGAATCTGGCTAAATAAATGTTTTTAACGATCTATGATGATTTTAAGCCTTCAACCAATGGCAGGTTGTTCTACTTTAGACTCTGTTATTGCTTTAGACAAAGTTAGCTGAGTCCCATCTCGATTCCAATGTACGCAGTCGAAGACGTGATGCAAAATAGAGAAACCACGACCGTTTTCCGATTCATTTCTGGGGAGTAGATCGTCACTACAACAACTGCATTCTGGCGAACAGTCTGGCTTTTCCGAAAAACCGCTACCCTGATCGACAATTACCCAAGAATATTCTCTAGTAGTTACTGTAAACTTGACAATGATGGTTTTGCTGGGGTCTAGTTTGTTACCATGTTTGGCAGCATTAACCAGAGCTTCTTGTAATCCCAATCTTACTTCTGCTTGCCACTCTGGAGGTACATTAACTAACAACAAATCGAGAACGGGACAGAGATAAAGGGTTGAAGTAAAACTCATGGTACTCCACTTACTTCTACTCCAAGGAATAGGGATAGCAATCACTAATTTATACCTCTAGGTTAAATATTTAGAATGTTTGACTGTTATTGTGGTTAGCCAACCAAAACGCCCAAACTCTGTTGATAAATTTAAAAATGTTATTTGTGATTTAGGCTACTTGGCAGATTGACAACAACTAAGATTTTTTGCGCTTACAACCTCTTTTTTAAGACGACTCGAAAAGCCCATCAATCAATCCAAAAGATATAACCATAGTGCTTCAATAAGATTTTTTCCAACATTTTTGTACTGAATCATAGTCTTAATTATACTAAAGTTTACGAATAATTATATAAATTGGCAAAGTCTAGAGTTAATTTTGACCTAAGATTGCGTAAGATTCTACATGAGTTGTTTGGGGAAAGAAATCAGTAGGTTGAATATATTCCAGTTGATATTGATGAGACTGGCAAATAAGTTGGAGATCTCTAGCTAAAGTGGCGGGTTTACAACTAATATAAACTATGCGTTTTGGTTGAATATTGAGAATACTTTCTATTACTCTAGCATCGCATCCTTTGCGGGGAGGATCGAGTAATAAAATGTCGGGTTGAAAATCTAGACGATCTAAATAGTCTTTAACTTTTCCCGTATAAAAACAGGCATTATTAATCTGATTTAAAGCAGCATTATTTTGGGCTTGTTCGATGGAAGTAGGATTGATTTCTATACCGACAACTTGCTTGGCATCTTTAGCTAAAGGCAAACTAAAAGTACCGATGCCACAATAAGCATCGAGAATGTTTTCTCGACCAGTCAAATTTAACTTACTAACGATCGCTTTTAATAATAATTCGGCAGCTTGAGTATTGACCTGAAAGAAAGTATCCGCAGCAATATGTAATTCGATCCCCGAGAAAATTTCTCTTAAATAGGGTTTGCCAGCTATGGTCAGAGTTTTATCGCCCAATATAGCATTAGTGCGGTTGGGGTTGAGATTGAGACATACTCCCACTAGCTGAGGATATTTTTTGAGCCACTGTTGAGCTTGTGCTTCGATATTTTCTAGTTGCTGACTAGTGGCAATCAGAGTTAGCAGCATTTCTCCTGTATTGCTACCAATTCTTAAGGAAAGATGGCGTAATTTGCCACGATGTTTGGTTTCATCATAAATCGACCATCCTCTTTGTTGAATGTCTTGTTTTACTTCTTTGAGCAAAGGATGCAAACGTTCGTCTTGAACGGGACATTGATTGAGATTGACTAGTTTGTGACTTCCTTGTTGATAGTAACCAGCTTGGACTTGTCCTGTCGCAGATCTACCAAGAGGATAGGTAGACTTGTTGCGATAATTGAGAACTTTTTCTGAATATAAGATTGGCTCAACAGAAATATTCTCAAATCCTCCAATGCGATCTAAAGCTTCTACAACTTGTTGTCGTTTAGCTTCTCGTTGATAGTGAGGGTCGATATGTTGCCACTGACAACCACCGCATTTATCTGCCACAATACATTGAGGGCGAATGCGATGAATAGATGGATTGAGTAATTGCTTGATTCTTCCCCGCGCCAATTTAGCTTTAGATTGAATTATCTGGGCTTTAAGGCGATCGCCCGTGACGGTATTGGGAACAAAAACAACTCTCCCTTCATGTCTTCCGACACCTTCTCCGTTACTATTGAGGTCGGTTATTTCTAGTTCGACTATTTGACCTTGTGGTATTTTTTGCTTCATAAATGAACTTCAATTGGGGATCTTAAAAGCCAAGAAAAATCGACATAAATTAGCTATAAATTAACGTTAAAATGGGCGATACAATAGCTAATGTTTTACTTTAATTTAGGCGATCGCTTATGAATCCTGTTTTATCTCAATTTGGTTTACAAATGTCCGAACTAACTGGGGTTAGAGCGATTATGAAAGACATTATTGAAACTTTGAGAAATAATGCAGGACAAGAATTTATCAATCTCAGTGCTGGTAACCCTGTAATTTTACCTGAAGTAGAACAATTATGGCGGGATTGCACCCAAGACTTACTCAACAGCGATGAATATGGAGAAGTGGTTTGTCGTTACGGATCTTCTCAGGGCTATAGTCCTTTAATTGAAGCCATCGTTAAGGATTTTAATCGTCGTTATGATTTGGAGTTAAGCGATCGCCATATTTTAATTACAGGCGGTTCTCAAGCTTTATATCTTTATGCTGCTAATGCTTTCGGCGGTTACACTGCATCGGGAGAATTAAGACAAGTCGTTTTACCCCTCTGCCCCGACTATACTGGCTATGGTGGTGTAAGTCTGACTCCAGAAGCTTTAATTGCTTACCAACCGTTATTAGATGTAGACGAAACAAAACATCGTTTTAAATACCGTCCCGATTTTAGTCAACTAGAAATCAACGACCGCACTGGTTGTGTGATTTTTTCTCGTCCTTGCAATCCTACAGGAAATGTCATTAGCGACGATGAAGTTAAGAAAATAGCCGATTTAGCTGCTACCTATGATGTACCAGTATTGATAGATTCTGCATACGCGCCTCCTTTCCCTGCCTTAAACTTTACAGAGATGAAGCCTCAGTTTGGCGATAATATCATTCACTGCATGAGTCTGTCTAAAGCAGGTTTGCCAGGGGAAAGAATCGGTATTGCCATCGGCGATCCTAAATTAATCGGTATTTTAGAATCTTTCCAAACTAATGCTTGCATTCATTCTTCCCGCTACGGACAGGCGATCGCAGCCAGGGCGATTTCATCTGGTAAACTGGCGCATATTGCCCAAAGTGTAATTCGTCCTCATTATCAGCGCAAGATAAAGGTCTTGGAAGATACTTTAGATGCGGTAATGCCTAATGATATTCCTTGGTATCTCCATCAAGGGGAAGGAGCGATTTTTGCTTGGCTGTGGCTCAAAGATTTACCAATGACCGATTGGGAATTTTATCAACAATTAAAACAGGTGGGAGTAATTGCCGTTCCTGGAAGTACTTTCTTCCCAGGCTTACAACAAGAATGGGAACATAAAGAACAGTGTCTGAGAATCAGCCTCACTGCTACCGAAACAGAAATTGCCGAAGCCATGAAACGTTTGGCGAAAGTTGCCACACGAGTATACAAGTAAAATAATTGAGTTAGATTTGGAATAAAAATGTCGTTCCTTATTTTGAAACAATTGAATTTTTATTAGAAATTGCCGTTGATCCAGCAATTGTCAATTCAGAAGAACTCACACCAGTAGAAGCTATAACCAGTTGTTTGTCATCCAGAAATCAAGATTTAGTTGAATATGCCCGTCAAGCGATCGCAATTATCGAGCCAGATCGCAATCTTGCAGAGATAGATACTAAAAAAGGGCGTTGCCGAACAATATACTATTTTTAATTAACTGGCGATCGCATTTTACTAATACAACAGTTATTAGATTCTCAGCTAAGATTCATCTCTGTGTACTTAAATTACTAAAATCAACCAGAAAAATTAAACAATCGGGTAATATCCCCAGGCGATCGAGAATCGAATCTATAATCTGGTTGGTTAACCCTTACACAACCATCACTTAAGTAAAAGGATTAGTTATCTGTGACTGAGATTGCAACTAACCAACAGCCAAACCAATCGACTGCTGTAGATTATGATATTGAGTCGGCAGTATTATCAAGATATCAAGAAGGTGCGAGAGAGCAACAACCAGCCCTTTGTTGTCCGACAGAATATGCAGGAAATTATTTGGAAATTATTCCTGACGAAATTGTGGCAAAAGATTACGGATGTGGAGATCCCACCCGTTATGTCAATTCAGGAGAAACCGTAGTCGATTTGGGTTCGGGTGCGGGAAAAAATTGCTATATTCTGGCACAAAAAGTCGGCGAAACGGGAAAAATCATCGGCGTAGATTTTAACGACGAAATGCTATCTCTAGCTCGCAAGTATCAAGGAGAGATGGCAGATAAATTGGGCTATCATAACACTGAATTTGTGAAGGGAAAAATTCAAGATTTAAAATTACCCTTAGACAAATTACAAATTTGGTTGCAAAATAATCCCGTATCTTCTGTCGATGCGATCGCTAATTATGAAACAGAATGCGATCGCTTGCGCCAACAAGAACCCTTAATCGAAGATAATAGCGTTGATGTCGTAATTTCTAACTGCGTGCTGAATTTAGTCCGCCCTCAAGACAAACAACAACTATTTGCCGAAATTTTTCGCGTCCTCAAACGAGGTGGCAGGGCAGTAATTTCAGACATAGTTTGCGATGAAGATCCTACGCCCGAAATTCTCAACGATCCCGAACTTTGGAGTGGTTGTATTGCAGGGGCATTTAGAGAAGATAATTTTCTCAAGATGTTTGAAGAGGCTGGTTTTTATGGCGTAGAAATCCTCAAACGAGAATCAACCCCTTGGCAGGTTATTGATGGGGTAGAATTTCGCTCGATGACGGTGAGGGCTTATAAAGGCAAAGAAGGAGTTTGTTTGGAAAGAAAACAGTCCATAGTTTATAAAGGTCCCTGGAAACAAGTTATCGACGATGACGGTCATATCTTTTGTCGTGGGGAGCGAATGGCAGTTTGCGACAAGACCTATACAATTATGACTGGCTGTTGTAGTCCTTATTCAGCAGATATTATTGGTATCGAGCCTTATGAGAATATTCCTTTAGAAGAAGCAGCAGAATTTAATTGCAAAACCAAAGCTATTCGCCACGCCAGAGAAACTAAAGGCTCGGAATATAATCTAACCGCAACTGATGGGGATGATTGTTGTTCTCCTGGAGAATGTTGTTAATTTGGTATTAGTAGTTCGGGCGGTGTAAGCACTTGTCGGTCAACAGCTTTGGGAAACCCAAAGCTTACGCCCTCAAATTCTACTAATTAATTTAACTAAGTACTAACTACTAAATACTAAAAACTTTTTTAATGTTTGATGGCTTCAAAAATCGTTCCTATATTGGGTAGATTGTCTAATCGAACTCCTTGAGCTTCTAGCAAATTTTGCCAATCTTTCTCTAACGAAAGATTACCAGGCTGAATATGATATCGATTTAATAAATTGTCGATCGCATCATACCAAATCCCCTCGATTCCATAAGCTTGATGGGATTGCTGGGGGTTATCTTGCAGTTCGATATATAGTTGGGAAGATAGAGGTACTCGCTTAACCCATCCTTTGATATATTGTGCTGAAGCTGTCTGAGATGGGCAATAAACTTTGACATACCAACGATACCATTCCCCTACTTTGAGAGGTTCTGCCTTTTTTGGCAAAGAAAAGCTTTGATATCCAGTCACAGTATTTATCTGGGATTGCGATCGCCAAATATCTTCCCTAGCCTCATTTTGAACGATAAATTCAACCCGATCTATCTGTTGGCGATTGTAGGGGAAATGTACCCAAAAACTAGGATAAGCAGAAACGGTTTTGCCAGAATTAGAAGTAGGAAGTAAAGCCTTTAAAGGGCGATCGAGATTATCGCAACCACCACGACTTTCTCCTGCTGTTTGTTGTCCTGGACGACCAGTATCGGAGAAATCTAGAGGATTTTCACTGGTTTCAGTTTCTTTTGGTGTTTTTACTTCCTTTTGTTCTTGATTGGAAGCAGAAGAGTTTGAATGAGCCGAGATAAAGTTGATAGGAAACAGCAAGAAAAGGATTGTCAAAGTCAATGTACTTCTCATTTTCTTACTATCCACTAGCGTTAGAACTTATCAAAATTGTTAATCATAATACGAATAGTATAGTCTTTTTCCCTTAACTACCCAAAACAAATAAGCTAATCAAAGTTCCGCTGTTCCAAAGAGCGTGTAGTAGTATGGGAGCTAAAAGATTGCGAGATCGCGTGTAAACTATGCCTAATACTATACCTAAAGTCATTAAGGGCAATACTTCCGATAAGCTTAAGTGAGCTACAGCAAAGATAAAAGCACTGATAAGAATGGCACTAGTAACCGATAAATAGCGAGTTAGGGAAGGTAAGAGAAAACCTCGAAACATAATTTCTTCAAAGACTGGTGCGGCAATGGAAGAAGTTATAAAAAAGATGAGTAACGCTACAGTATCTTGAGATTGTAGGGCGAGAAATAGTAAAGGATTGCTTCCCCCTTGTCCGTGCCAGATTTGCTGATTGATTAGAGATACTAGTAGCACTGAAGGGAGGGCAACTAAATAGCCTCCAAAACCCCAAACAAACCAATTATCCTTCAGTTGGAATTTAAACCAGTCTTGAGGAAAAGGCAGAAAAGATTTAATCGAGAAGTATAAAACCGTAATGCCTCCTGCTGCCATGGCTAAATAAGTGCCTAAGACATACAAAGATTTTATTCTGAGGGAAGAATTGACAGGATTAATCTGAAAAATACCCAATAACAGGGGCAAAGCTATTTGGGCGACAAAGAAAAAACCGACAATTAAAACCTGCCAAGTTATTTCCCAATCCCAAGGAGTAGTCCAACTAACATTACCATTAGTAGCAATAATCGATGCTTCTTTGTTAGTGAGTCTTTGAATGGTCAAGAAAATTAATATAATCGAACCGAAGATAATCCCAAAAATCGGTAGAACGCTAATTAAAGCTAGTTTTAAAATTGACTTGTTAGCAATTTCAATTTCTTGGGCTTGTAAAGAAGCTAAATCTTCATTCAGGTTATTAACGCGATCGAATTGAGCTAAAGCTTGATAGCCAAACCAACCATCTAAGTTGCTTTCTAAAATGGATTTTGCTTGGGCAATTAATTGCTGGGACTTATTTTGCCACAACTGTTTGAGCAAAGTGGCGGTTTGCAGATATTTATTTTCAGGATCTTCGATACGACTAATTTCACTATCCCAAATAGAGGTTGCTTCTGCCGTTTGACCGCTTACCGCAGCTAAAATTCCCCTTTTTAAATCCAATTCGTCGATAAATTCTTCTAATTCGCTAATTTGCTGGACTATTTGTTGTCTTTGAGCTAAATTACTGACTGGCTTATCGGTGATGGCATTTTCAGCAGAACTATCCAAATCTTTTAATCGTGCTGCAAAATTATCCCGATTGGTTTGAATTTCGTGGCGAACCTGTTGGTATTTCTTACTAGCTGCCGAATAAGGATCTTCTCCTACTAAAGAACTCACCGCACTGTTGAGATCGAATTCATCGTTAGGATTAGATTTAAACTCTGCCAAGTGCAAAACTAGGTTAGTTTGGTATAGTTCCAAACGGCTTTGTATTTGGGGTTGAGAAAAACTATCATTCAAAGAAAAA
>NZ_JBZNBU010000119.1:0-7082 GCF_058530065.1 Waterburya sp.
CGACCATCACCATCCCAATCTCCGACTAAATATTGGTCTTCGGAATTACCATTGCCATAGCCTTGAATCAGATCGGAACGCCCATCGTAGTCAAAATCCATAATGATTTGATTGCCACGACGCACCGCGATGTTATCCCGACCATCACCATCCCAATCTCCGACTAAATATTGGTCTTCGGAATTACCATTGCCATAGCCTTGAATCAGATCGGAACGCCCATCGTAGTCAAAATCCATAATGATTTGATTGCCACGACGCACCGCGATGTTGTCTCTGCTGGAATCTGAAAGAGTGTTGGCTGATAAATTGAGTTGATAGTCAAGACGATTATCATTTTCCCCATCAACATAATTAATGTTGGCAAAATAAGTCCCAGGAGGTGAAGCCAATAAAGAAATATTTAATATGCTGTCAATCTTGCCAGTACGAAAAGCTAAAAGCCGATCGTTGTTGTCTAAGACACCATTCAAGTCTTCGTCGAATAATAGCCATATATTTGCCCGATCGTTTGCATCTAAACCAGTAATCTGAAAAGAGAGTTTCAGATTACTGATTGTATTTAGCTCAAACTTGTAGATATCATTTTCATATAAGTTATCTTCTAAAAAACTGGAATTTTCAACAATATTTCCGTCTGATTCTACAAGACCAAGATCGTAATTGTATTGGTAGTCAAATTGAGTTTCATTGTTATCAGTTGTAGGATTATCGGGATTAACAGGAGGAAGAACAACAGTTTGAGAACCCATGATTTTATTCCTCTAAACCTTATCTTTACTTGAAGTTTAGAAAAAATTGAGAAATTTTAATGTGAGAAAAAATCAGGTATTTATCGCCATAAAGCTTAAGAAAATATAATTACAGGCTGTATTACTTGTGATTTGGTAGCTTTATCGCATCTATACCCCCGTCAAAATCGCTCAAATTAAGCTAAAGCACAAAATTAGCTGAATATCTGTGGAAAAAAATCTGAAAAAATCAGCTATTTTAGGCAGTAAACCTTAAGATAATTAAAAATACTTATATGTTATTACCACGAACATGAACGAAGAAGTTGCCGTTTCCTTGCTACATCAGCTATTAAACACAAACAAGATTGGCGATCTGCAAGAAGCGGTATTTCGATTATCTTATCAGGGCAAAACTTATCAGCAAATAGCAGAGGAAGTAGGTTACGACCACGACTATATTCGGGATATTGGGTTTCGTTTGTGGCGCAGTTTGTCCCAGAAATTGGGGATTAGGGTAAGCAAGAAGAATATTCATTCTGTATTTAATGACTATTTAGTGCATCAACAGTTTGAGCAAAATGGTTTATCCGTGCCATCGGTAAGTTCTCCCCAGCAGTTTCGAGATTGGGGAGAGATGAAGGATACTAAGATTTTTTACGGACGCGATCGCTCTTTGCGCCAGGTAGCAAACTGGATTGTCAAAAATGATTGTCGTTTGGTAGGTGTTTTTGGCATTGGTGGAGTGGGGAAAACTACTTTTGCAGCCAAGTTAGCTGGGGAAATAGGCAAACAGTTTGATTATTTGATTTGGCGGAGTGTGGCTAATGCACCGAAGATTGAGAATATCTTAGGGGAAATTATTGGTTTTTTATCCCATCAGCAAGAAAATGAATTGAATTTGCCTAAAAGTATTGATGGTAAATTGCGCCAGCTTTTGACATATTTGCGGGAACATAAATGCTTGATTATTTTAGATAATTTTGAGTCGGTTTTGCAAAGTTGTGCTGGCACTTATGACGGTAGAGAAGGTTGTTATTTAGACGGTTATGGCGGGTTTGGACAATTATTAGAAATTATTGCCGATACAGAACATCAAAGTTGTCTGTTGATTACAGGTAGGGAAATTCCCGTTGGTTTTTGGCGTCGTAGTGGTGAGGATACTGCCACTAGATATTGGCAACTATCAGGGTTAGATATTATTGAAGGGAAAAAACTGTTACAACATCAAGGCAAGTTAGTAGGAAGCGATCGCGATTGGGATAAGTTGATTAATTATTATGGTGGCAATCCTCTGGCATTGAAAATTGTCGCGGCTACAATTCGCGGGCTTTTTGCTAGTAATATTAGTGATTTTTGGCAAACTGATATTGGTTTATTTGGGGATATTAACGATCTTTTAGCGGAACAATGCGATCGCCTGTCTCAGTTAGAAATTAGCTTAATGTATTGGTTGGCTTTGTCTAGGGAAGCAGTTACCATTGCCGAATTACAAGATAAGATTTTAGGCAATATTGCTAGTAATCAATTATTAACGGAATTGCAATCTTTACAACAGCGCAGTTTGGTAGAGAGAAATAAATTGGGTTTTACTTTGCAACCTGTCGTTATGGAGTTTTTTAGTCAAAAATTCGTCGCTCAGATCGATCGCGAAATTACTAACAATAGTCCCGATTTATTAAATACTCATGCTTGCCTGGATGCTTCGGGCAAAGATTATGTTAAGGAAAATCAGATTAAGTTTTTTTTTCTCCCCTCATCCAGCGTTTAACGGCTCAATTTAATTCCTTAAAAGATTTAGAACATCATTTAAAACAATTATTACCTCTAGTTTCTAACTACGGTGCGGGTAATATTATCAATCTTTTAATTCAACTAAACATAGATTTAACGGGTTACGATTTTTCTGATTTAACTATTTGGCAAGCAGATTTACAAACCATACCTTTACACCAGGTTAATTTTACTAATTGCGATCTCAGTAAATCAATTTTAGCTACCAGATTGTATTGTATTTTTCGTTTAGCTTTTAGTCCCGATGATTCTTGTCTGGCTTCGGGAAATTCTGCAGGAGAAGTTACCCTCTGGCGTGTCAAAGATGGCAAACAAATTCTCTGCTATCAGGGACATAAAACCATTGTCTCTGGGTTGACTTTTAGTCCTGACGGTCAATTGGTTGCCAGTCAAAGTCTCGACGGTACAATCAAGCTCTGGCATAGGTATACAGGAGAATGTTATCGAACTTTTACCCATCAAAATAACTCTTTTTCTACTATCTGTTTTAGTCCCGACGGGAACACTATTGCCAGTCAGCACAGCGAAAACCAAATCAGTTTATACCAGATTAAAAATGGGGAATGTTCGATAATTCATACAGAACATCAAGACCGTATGTTTCAAATTACTTACAGTCCCGATGGTCAATTTATTGCCAGTAGTAGTTTAGATGGCACGATTAAAATTTGGGATCTTATTACTCACCAATGTTGTCAAATAATTACAGCTACCCCAGATAAAATCTATGCAGTAGCATTTCATCCCCAAGGAAAAATTATTGCCAGCGGTAGTGGTGCTGGTTTAGTCAAACTGTGGGACTTAGCAACGGGATGTTGTATTCATACCTTTCGCGATAGTGGCAAAACCGTCTGGGGTTTGGCTTTTTCTCCCAATGGCAATATTCTTGTCAGTAGCGGTGAAGATTTAAGCATCAAAGTCTGGGATGTGAAACTAGGCTTATGTATGAAAACCTTTACGGGTCATAAAAGTGTTATTTGGGCGATCGCTACGAGTAAATCTGGTAAATTGATTGCTAGTGGTGGCTGGGACAATCAAATCAAAATCTGGAGTTTAACTCCTAGTCGTTGTTTAAAAACTATTTTGGGCTATGCTAATTGGTTTTGGTGTGTTGCTTTCCATCCCCAAGATAGCAAACTTATCGCTACGGGCAGTCAAGATGGAAAAGTCAGACTGTGGCATCGACAAACGGGTGAATGTCAGCAAGTTCTAGTAGGACATAATAATTGGCTGACAGGGGTGGCATTTAGCCCCGACGGTCAAACTCTGGCAAGTTGCGGTGGCGATCGCTATATTAAGTTATGGGATATTACTACTGGTCAAGCCATGCAAACTTTTGCGGAACATCAGGGAATGGTTAGATCGGTTGATTTCAGTCCCGACGGGAAATTACTCGCCAGTGCTAGCAGCGACTGTACGGTTAAAATCTGGGACATGGCGACAGGAATATGTCGGCAAACTCTAACTGCTTTTGATGATTGGCTAGAATGCGCTCGATTTTCTCTTGATGGTCAATATTTAACTGCTTCTAGTTCGGAAGGCAAGATTCAAGTTTGGCAAACATCAACTTGGGAATGTTGGCACAGTATTCAGGAAAAAGACCGAGTTTTATCGGTGATTTTGAGTTGGGATAATCGCTTATTAATTAGTGCTAGTGTTAACGGTGCAATCAAAATTTGGAATACTGCAACGGGGCAATGTATTCGTCAACTAGCTGCCCATCAAGATATGGCTTTTGGTTTAAAATTGTTACCCGACGGTCAAACCCTAGTTAGTATTAGCCACGATCGCACGATTAAGTTTTGGAATTTAGAGTCGGGAGACTGTTTGGCTACCCTAGAAGGGCATAGCGATCGCATTATGGATTTGGATCTCAGCTACGATGGCAAGTATTTAGCTACCGCCAGCCACGACGAAACAATTAAAATCTGGAATCTTGCTAGTTGGCAATGCGATCGCACTTTAAAACTTCAACTATTATATGAAGGAATGAATATTACCAATACCAAAGGTTTAACTAGTTCGGAGCAAAAAGCTTTAATTAACTTAGGGGCTAAACTTGAAGTTTAGTAGTAGTGAATTGGTTACTACAATTAAGGAACTAGAAGCCATAGCGATCGCAGCTAAGACGGGAGAGAGGAGTAAGCCATAGCTGGGCAGGAGAATCCCCGCAGCAATCGGAATAGCCAAGAGATTGTAAGCCAAAGCCCAAATTAGATTTTGTTTAATTTTACTAACGGTAGCCCGACTCAGTTCGATTGCCGTAATTATGTCTTGGAGTTGGTTTTTCATCAGTACAATATCCGCAGTTGCGATCGCCACATCCGTACTGTCTTGTAGGGAAATACCCACGTTTGCTTGAGCTAAAGCTGGCGCGTCGTTGATGCCATCTCCCACAATAGCTACCTTCTTATCTTGTTCTTGGAGCGATCGCACTATTTGAGCTTTATCGGCGGGTTTTACTTCGGAAAATACTTGAGTAATATTTAATTCCTGGGCTACGGCTTGAGCTACTTCCGAGCGATCGCCCGTTAATAGAACAAGATCTAATCCCAGATCTTGCAAGCGATCGACGGTTGCCTTGGCATCGCCACGAATACTATCTTGAATGGCAATAATTCCTTTTAAGACTCCGTCTGAAACTAAATAAACGATAGTTTTGTTTGCTTGGGCTATTAATTGAGCTTCGAGAGTATATTCTACGGGGATTTCAATTTGCGATTCCCTTAAGAAAGCTTCGTTGCCGAGAATAATGGTTTTTTCTGCAATGGTTGCCGATACACCTCGTCCAACAACAGTTTGACAATTTTCTGTTTCTAATAAAGATAATTCCTTACTAGCTGCTGCCTGTAAAATAGCTTGGGCTAAAGGATGATTGCTACTATTTTCTACCGATGCAGCTAACTGCAATAATCGATCGGAATTAAGATCGCCCAAAGAAATACAGTCAGTAACTTGAGGCTTGCCCACAGTCAAAGTACCCGTCTTATCAAAAACTAGAGTGTCTACTTCTCGGACTTTTTCTAAAATATCGCCCCCTTTAATTAAAATCCCTTTTTCCGCACCAATGCTAGTACCGACCAAAATAGCCGTGGGAGTCGCCAAGCCAAGGGCGCAGGGACAAGCAATTACCAAGACAGCGATCGCTAATTTTAAGCTCAATAACAACGGAGAAGTTTCCATGACCGTTTCTCCCATTGGCATTGTCATCGAATGAGAAGCCGTAACTAATACCGACTGCCATACCTTTGTGCCATAAAAATACCAAAAACCAAAAGTCAAAGTAGCAATTGCCATTACCCCATAGGCAAAATAACCCGCGATCGTATCTGCTAGTTGCTGTACGGGGGCTTTACGAGTTTGAGCGTCTTCAACTAAATTAATAATCTTCGCTAAGGTAGTGTCCTTGCCGATTTTGGTAACTTCTAGGGTAATTACTCCCGATTGATTGATCGTTCCTGCGTAGGCAGAATCCCATTGAGCTTTGGCTACGGCGATCGATTCCCCAGTCAACATCGATTCATCGATGGTGGTTTCTCCCGCAACAATTTTGCCATCCACAGGAATCTTCTCTCCTGGTAAGACGCGCAACCACTCCCCAGACTTAACCCGATCGACAGGAATTTCAATGGTTTCCGTATTATTATTCTTGCCAATCAAACGAGCGATAGGAGGCTGTAAAGAAACTAATTTTTCCAATGCCGCCGAGGCTCGATTGCGGGCTTTCCCTTCTAGGGTACGTCCCAATAATATAAAACCCAACAACATTACAGGCTCATCAAAAAAGCATTCCCAACCCAATTGAGGAAAAAATAAAGCAAAACAGCTAGCTAGGTAAGCACTAGTCGTACCCAAACCCACAAGAGTATTCATGTTGGGCATTCCTTTAGTTAGCGATCGCCAACCATCTAGTAAAAGCGATCGCCCTGGAATCGATAACGCCAGAGTTGCCAAGGCAAAATGAATCCAAATATTACTCAAGACGGGAATATAAGGCAAACCCAGATGATGTAAATGCCCGATGCTCGAAAAAAATAATAAAAAAGCGGCAGTAATCAGTTGCCGCGAGCGATTTTTAGCTGCTGCTTCTCGTTTCGCTTTATTTTCCGCTGCGGTTTGATAAATACTGCGATCGCTGGGGCGTAATTCCGCAGGAAAACCCGTTTTAGTCAACTTATCCGCCAAGATTTGCGGGGCGATACTCTTGGCTTCATATTCCACCACCGCCACTTCCGTAATCAAATTAACACAAGCCGAAACAACTCCCTGATTTTGCTCCAACTGCCTTTCCACCGCCTTAACACAACCAGCACATTTCATGCCATTGACATCTAAGACCACAGTTTCCAACTCAGAGCAGTCTTGATCTTGATTCTGATTCTTATTTTCTACCGAAGATGACGGAGACTTAACCATTAACCTTTTTAACCAATAACCTATAACGACTTGACGGGGTAACTTGAAGATTGGGTGACAAGTAAAGCGTGTAAAGCGTAGCTACTCATTACTCATTACTCATTACTCATTACTCATTACTCATTACTCATTACTCATTAC
>NZ_JBZNBU010000120.1:0-10126 GCF_058530065.1 Waterburya sp.
ACCGGCCACCTCATGCACCTCAGCGGCGGCGCCGAACTCGGCTATCGTCGGACCAGTTAATCAGCCCCTGCGCCCCTGACTCCTGACTCCTGACTCCTGACCCCTGACCCCTGACCCCTGACCCCTGACCCCTGACCTCTGACCCCTGACCTTAAAGCCATTTAATCGTGAGGAAATTAATTAGAATGACTATATCAATTCAAAATTAGAACTCAAACAAAAAAAAATTGCAAGATCTTACAGCAATCTTACAATTTTTAAATTCATCAGTAATTATCTCTAGCGATCGAAATTTATTGGTTTGCGTCCTCGATCGCGATCGCCATAGTCATCGTATCGATCGTATTCATCGTCTGAATTGCGGTCGTCATAGGAATTACGATCGCTATAATCGTCACGGTCGTCATAGGGATTGCGATCGCTATAATCGTCACGGTCATCATAATCATTCTTAGGACTTGGATCGACATCCTCTACAGGTTGATAGTCAACTACATAATCTCCAGGGATTGACGAATCATCTTCTTCATAACTACGACCCAAATCGCGATCGTCGTAACTGTTACCTAAATTACCTTCATCGTAACTATCTTCTGGTTCGTAACTGCGACCCAAATCCGCAGGACTCGGTCTGCGTCGAGAAGGAGAAGGGGGTGTCTGGTTAACATAGTTATCCGCTCTTTCTTCTGGGTTGGGACGAGGTCGGGGACGAGAAGCCGTACGGGGACTATCCGACCAATCATCATAATTATTAGTTGCAGCTGGGCTAGGGCGACGACGGGAAGGACTTTTACGCTCGCTATAGCGGTCTTCGCGGGGGCTATTATACTCATTGCGATCGGGTCGATTGCGGGCAGGTCGGCGTTGGGGTTCGTCGTCCCGATAATCTCTGGTGGGGGCAGGTCGGCGTCGAGAGTCGGGTCTTCTAGAAGTACGAGGGTTAGGATCGTCGTAGGGGTTCAATCTAGGACTATTGTAGTTGGGTTCGACTCCATCATAAACATTGTCGTAGGATTCATAGGGATCGATGCGATCGACTTCAGCCTCTGTATAAACTCGGCTACGACTTACAGGGCGATCGCGATCGACTATTGGAGTGTTGCGTCGCGCTTGTTCTGTGGCAACACCACGCATTCTAATACTTTCAAAAGCAAAGAAAATTGTTGTTCCTGTTAACAAAAACTGACCGAATTGCAAAATCGGGTCTAGTCGCCAACCGTTAAAAAGTAAAATAATTCCACAAAGCAGACCCACCGCAGCAAAAAAGATATCATAATCCCTTGCTAACTCTGGGCGAATCGAGCGCAGAAAAAATAACCCCGCTCCTGCTACTGCTAAGAACAAACCTAAGATGGCTGCTGCATTCAGCCCAAAATTGACCATTACGATTCTCCTAATCTGGTTCTCATAGTTGTGAGGATGAATATATCTATACTCATCTTATGCGATTTTTATTTATACTCAATTTACCCAGAATGGTTATAACTTTTCCACAACCTAAAATTCTCTAAAAATATAACGACGGAACTGTTGGTAATACTACCCCGTCTCTTCTCCAGAGACAATTCCGCCGTTTAAAAATCAATAATAATTTTTTGCCGATCTTAGGGATCTATTAGGACTTACGTTGAATTTTGTCACTTTGACTGAGAACGATTAAGGCAATAGTTGCGGGGATCACTACAATTACTGCACCCAAGACCAAACTTAAAAGAAAATTAGATAATGAGGGAGTCATATTTTTTTATCCTGATTATTTTGTCTGTGTATTAACAATTTACGTTATTTTGTAATTTTAAAAGTTTTTTCATCAAAACTAAAGTCAATTACCAAGAATCGTTCCAAAGAAACTAATTTAATATTGTAGAGGGATAAGGGGTAAACCAAACGACCAGGTGTTTGATGCACTGCAAAATACCAGTACAATAAACAAAATATAGATTTACATTCTGTAATATTGTCGAGCCTTATATTCAATTAAAGTTATGAATTTATCGAGTGTTGGAGCGATCGCCGTTAGTCTTTTACTGGGATTAATGACAATTTTGTTTATTTTTAGAATTGTTCTTACTTGGTATCCTCAAGCAGAACTTAACCGTTTTCCTTTTAGTTTGGTAGTCTTCCCTACCGAGCCATTTCTCGCACCGCTACGTAAAATAGTATCTCCGATCGGAGGAGTGGATATCACCCCAATCATTTGGGTGGGAGTTTGCACCCTTTTGCGGGAGATTCTAGTCGGTCAACAAGGATTGATTACTATGGCGTTGAATCATTAAAGTTGCTGCTTCGGCAGAGAGAGGTTTAGCGAACAAATATCCTTGACCGAATTCAGCTTTTAAAGTTTGTAGGGTTTCAGATTGTTCTTCAGTTTCAATGCCCTCGGCAATCACTTTGAGATGTAAAACTTGAGCTAGGGTAATAATAGTTTTGATAATTTCTAAATTTTGTCGTTCGACGTTCATGGCTTCCACAAAGGAACGGTCTATTTTGAGAATATCTATCGGGAATTGAGGTAAATAGCTCAAAGAAGAATAGCCAGTGCCAAAATCATCTAGGGAAAGCTGAATCTGACGATTTTTAATTTGATGCAGCAGTTCGATTAATTGCTCTGTATTTTCTACCAACATACTTTCAACAATCTCAAATTTAAGATACTGACTGTCAACTTGAGTTTGGGCAATAATGCGATCTACCGTTGCCAGAAAATTCGGATCGTTAAGCTGTCTTCCCGCGACATTAATACTCATAGTCAGAGATTTTCCTGGGGGCAAACAATCTTGCCAATTTTTTAGTTGGCGACAAGCCCGCTCCATTACCCATTGTCCTAAAGGCACGATGCTTCCTGTTTCTTCCGCTAAAGAGACAAATTCATCGGGAGAAAGCAAACCTTTGGTGGGATGCTGCCAGCGTACTAGAGCTTCAAAGCCAATTAATTGCCGACTGTCTAAGGCATAAATAGGTTGATAGAAAAGAACCAACTCTTGATGAAGAATTGCTTGTCTGAGTTCGTTTTCTAGCTCCAAGCGATTCATCGCATCGAGATACATTTGGCGATCGAAGATTTCATATCTAGCTTTGCCTAATTCTTTGGCTCGATAGAGAGCAGTATCGGCATCTCTTAATAGATCTATTTCTCTTTCATATTCTGAATTGCCCACTGCAATGCCGATAGTTACGGTAATAAGTAAACTGCGATGACCTAAGTTAAATGATGAGGTAAATTCCTGCAATATTTTCTCGGCTACAGCAACGGCATCTTTCACATCCTTAATCTTATCTAGCAGAATTGTAAATTCATCTCCTCCCAATCTGGCAAGGGTAGTTTCAGGATAAATGCAATTTTCCAATCTTTGAGCGCAAGCAATTAATAATTCATCTCCTGCCAAATGTCCCAAACTATCATTAATCATTTTGAAACGATCTAGATCGATAAATAAAACAGCAAATTGTCGATCTGCATTTTCGATCGCATCATATAAACAATTTTTGAGTTGCTCCATAAATAGGCTGCGATTGGGCAATCCCGTCAAACTGTCGTGTAGGGCATCGTAACGTAGTTTTTCTTCTAGTTGATGGCTTTGTAATATTTCTTGCTTGAGGAGCGAATTGGCTAATTCTAGTTGAGAAATACGCTCTTTGACTTGTCGCTCTAATTCTCGATCCAGAGTCTGAACTCTAGTATTTGCTGCTTGCAGTGCCAGTTGATTTTTAACGCGGATTAATACTTCTTCTGTGGAAAAAGGTTTGCTAATAAAATCTACACTCCCTGTAGTCAAAGCTCGAATTCTATCTCGAATATCCTCTTGAGTGCTGAGAAAAATAACGGGAATAGTTTGAGTAATCTCATCTGCTTGGAGTTGTTCCCAGACTGGATCGCCATTTAGCCCAGACAAATTAATATCTAAAAGAATTAAGTCAGGTAAATCGTTGCGCGCTTTGATTAATGCCATCGAATCATTTTTGGCGCAACTTACTTGATAACCTTGCTCGGCTAGAGCAGTGGATAGTAATTCTAGATTATCTGCTACATCATCTACAATTAAAATCTTGTAAGCATACTCCTGAGAGACTTGATTCATAAAACAGTTAGGGAATGAATTCTAAATTAAAATAAGTTCAAACTAAGAAAAAGGCAACTTCTCAGTCTCTAAAACGTCTCTTAGAACTGTTACTATCGTAATTTAATTACAGTTGCCTCGATCGAGTTACTTTGATATGTTTTTAGGTTCGCTATTTCACCGTCGATCGCTTGAATTATTTAGCCTTATTATAATTAGTGCTTTAATTATTATTTCTATCCCATCATCTCTACAGGCACAATCCGAGCCCCAACCAGGACAAATTACTTTAAAGTCTGATATTCAAGAGTCTAATTCTCAAACTGGGATTATTACTGCCAGGGGAAACGTTAAAATCGATTATCCCGCACGACAAATCCAGGCTACTGCTGCTCAAGCTCAATATTACAGTCGCGAACGTCGTTTAATTTTGACAGGAGATGTTTATGTAATTCAAGCAGGAAATAGTATGCGAGCCGAAACTCTAACCTATCTAATTGATGAAGAACGTTTTATTGCTACCCCTCAAAGCGATCGCCAAGTAGAATCGACTTACATTATTACCAATCCCGAATAACCAATTTAGTGACTATCGTGGTTTTAATTTTAGAAAACATTCACAAATCCTACGGCAAAAGAAATGTAGTCAATCGAGTCAATATCAGAGTTTTGCCAGGAGAAATTGTCGGATTACTAGGCCCCAATGGTGCGGGAAAGACTACTACTTTTTATATAGCAACGGGTTTAGTCAAGCCCAACGAAGGTAAGGTTAAACTCAACGAGCGCAACATAACTACTTTAGCCCTCCACCAACGCGCTCGTTTGGGCATGGGATATCTTACCCAACAAGCTAGTATTTTCCGCAATCTGAGCGTTAGAGATAATATTCTTTTAGTTTTAGAACAAACAGGTATTCCCAAACCCGCCCGAATAATCCGTTTACAGCAATTGCTAGCAGAATTTCGCTTAGAAAAGGTAGCTAATACCCCAGGATCTTTAGTTTCTGGTGGAGAAAGAAGAAGAACTGAATTAGCACGAGCTTTAGCAGCAGGATTGGATGGCCCCAAATATTTACTCTTAGATGAGCCTTTTGCTGGGGTAGATCCCATCGCCGTTGGCGAAATGCAAGAAATTATTGCTCGGTTGCGCGATCGTCAAATAGGTATTTTGATTACCGACCATAACTTTCGGGAAACTTTAGCAATTACCGATCGCGCCTATGTGATGCGAGATGGGCAAATCTTGGCATCTGGTACGGCAGAAGAGCTATACAGCAATCCTTTAGTCAAACAATATTATCTGGGAAACAACTTTGAAAAATAAACTACAAAAAAAATACATTTAAAAATAACTATATTTTTTATAAAATATATTGATTTTTGTATATGATAGATAGTGGTAGTAACTATTCCATTCAGTAGCCCAGGAGTGACGACTTTTGATTCAAGCAACTCTACATCAACTAAAAGTCTTTGAGACAGTAGCGAGAAATGCTAGTTTTACCCGCGCAGCAGAAGAATTATTAATTACTCAGCCAACAGTTTCGAGCCAAGTTAAGCAGCTAACCAAAGCTATAGGATTACCTTTGTTCGAGCAAATAGGCAAAAGTCTTTATTTAACTGATGCAGGTAAAGAGCTATTAATGACTTGCCAAGATATTTTCGAGCGATTAGATAATTTTGAAATGAAAGTCGCTGACTTAAAAGGGACAAAACAAGGACAATTAAAACTAGCAGTAATTACTACTGCAAAATATTTTGTTCCCAGATTGCTGGGGTCTTTTTGCCAACATTACCCTGGTATTGATGTGGCTCTAAAAGTAACCAATCATCAAGAAATTCAACACAGAATGTCGAACAATAAAGATGATTTATATATTGTCAGCAATCCTCACAAAGACATAGACCTAAAAAGCCAGCCATTTCTCAACAATCCTTTAGTTGTGGTTGCCAAACGAGATCATCCTTTGGCAACTAAAAAAAACCTAGATATTCAAGAACTAAACGATAGCCCGTTTATTATGCGGGAACAAGGATCGGGAACGCGAGATGCGATTATTCAATTATTTGAAGAACATAATATTTCAGTCAAAGTAAAACTGGAATTAGGTAGTAACGAAGCTATCAAGCAGGCGATATCTGGAGGTTTAGGGATTTCTATTTTATCGGAACATTGTTTGATTTCAGAAAGAATATTAGGAGAACTAACTATTCTCGATTTTAATCATTTTCCGATTAAAAGACGTTGGTATGTTTGCCATCTAGCAGGGAAAAAACTATCGGTAATTGCCGAAACTTTTTTACAATATTTGTTGGAAGAAAGTCCTAAGATGAGTTTTCCCGAATCTAGTATTCTGGCTCAACTAACTAAATAGACTAAAAAAATTAATTATCTCGATTTTAGAATAATTTATTCATATATTACTAGGATAAAAAAATTAAATATAGCCTTTCTCTAATTAGCGAAATACACACCTATCAACTATCAACTATCAACTATCAACAAAAACCGAAGTCTTAACTACACCCCATTAAAATGAGAACCGCTCTAGACCTACTATAAAATTACAGCCGTTTTCAGTTAAATAGCTCTCTTGGAAAATTTACTAGTTCGTAGTTTTTAGTTTTTAGTTCTTAGTTTTTAAAGTTTAATTATGTGGTCTACCCATGTGAAAAGCGCAGTAAATTAGGACACAGGACTTTCTTCGTCTTCCAATCGAGAGCGATCGAAGTCTGTATCTGTCATAGCTTCCAACTGATCTTGCTCTGCTACTTCTTCAGCAAAAACATTACCATAAAGAAGTCCTGCTAAGATTGCACCCACAATGGGAGCTAACCAGAAAAGCCAAACCTGAGCAAAGAGTTCTTTTCCAGCCCACAAAGCAACCCCAGTACTGCGAGCGGGATTTACCGAAGTATTAGTGATGGGAATACTAATCAAGTGAATTAGAGTCAATCCCAAACCGATTGCCACGGGAGCAAATCCAGCGGGAGCGCGCAAATCTGTCGCACCTAAAATAATTAGCAAGAACATAAAGGTCATTACTACTTCTGTAATCAAACAGGTAAGTAAGTTATAACCACCAGGAGAATGTTCGCCAAAACCATTAGTTGCTAAAGGATTAGAACCTTCTAAGGTAAAATTACCATTACCACTAGCAATTAGATAAACAAAGCCTCCTGCTAAGATTGCACCAATTACTTGAGCAACAATGTAAGGTAATAGTTCTTTGCCAGAGAAGCGTTTCCCAGCCCATAAGCCGAAAGATACGGCAGGATTTAGATGACAACCAGAAATATGTCCGATTGCATATGCCATAGTTAAAACAGTTAGTCCAAAAGCCAAAGATACCCCGAGAAATCCCAAGCCGATATTAAAAAATCCGATGTCTGCGGTATTGCCAGTGTAGGCAGCAGCTAAAACAGCACTCCCACAACCACCAACAACTAACCAGAAAGTTCCGATTAATTCTGCTAAATATTTCTTCATAATCTTAAATATCCTCTAAGCTCAAATCCAAAAATTTATTTGTTAATTAACTTTTGAGTTTTAAGGAATTATACTTAAGGCAAATGCAAAAAGTGCAGATCTTTAATTCAAATTAATTATTTTCTTAAGTTAAATTTACAATTTGTCGTTTAACCTTCGGTTAGTTATTAGTTTTTGGGTCTAAGTCCCCTCTCATAATCTTCGATTTGAGTACTGTACGGACGTTTCATGAAACGTCCGTACTTAATTAATTAGTGGTACGGGCAGTCAGCATTGTGGGGGAACCCCACTGGTTAGCCCTCAGAATCTACTAATTAATTGAACTAAAAACTAACTACTAACTACTAAAAACTATTTTAATGGTAATTATTGACGCAAAGTTAAAATATCTACTCCATCTGGGGTAACGGCAATAGTATGCTCAAATTGAGCCGAGAGCTTGCCATCTTTGGTAATTGCCGTCCAACCATCATCTAACATTTGGGCTTCCCAAGTACCCTCATTAATCATTGGCTCGATCGTAAAAACCATTCCTGGTTTCATTTTTTTCTTTTGTCTGGGATCGAAATAATGAGGAATTTGAGGGGCAGTATGGAAAATATGACTCACTCCATGACCGACAAAATCTCTAACTACAGAAAAACCTTCTTGTTCGGCATACTCTTGAATTGCAGCACCAATATCATTAATTCTCGCCCCTGGTTTCACTTGGGCGATGCCTCTTCGCAGACATTCTTCAGTAACTTCGACTAATTTTTTGGCTTTAGGGGAAGGTGTACCCACAAAAAAGGTTCTGGAAGTATCCCCGTGATATCCATCGACAATGGGGGTTACATCAATATTGATGATATCTCCGTCTTTTAGTATTTGTTTGGCACTAGGAATGCCATGACAGATTACTTCATTGATGCTAGTACAAAGAGATCCAGGAAAAGGATTATCTTTAGGGCCATATCCCAAAGGCGCGCTCACTGCTCCTCTTTCTTGCGTCCATTTTTCAGCTGCATCGTTAATTTCTAGAGTGCTGACTCCTGGTTTAACCATTGGTGCTAGAAAATCTAATAACTCTGCTGCCAAAGCTCCCGCTCGACGCATTTTTTCAATTTCTCGACTAGAAAGTAGAGTGATTTGTTCGCTGCCCATTTCTTAATTTATTTTGCTCAATTGTTATGGTGGAGGTTTATTCCGTCTATATAGTCTATCAATAATCTATTTAACTATAACTGGAGTTGAGTTTAGACTTGGATTGCAAAAATCAGGATATTGGGCATCGATTTGACGGGCTTTGGTAACGAAAAAATCAAAATTACGTTGAGCCTGTTCTACTTCTTGATAAATATCTTGAGGATCTATTAAATGGGTAGTGGGCATTTTTTTACCCATCTCTTTTAGTACCATACCAATGGGAATGTTTAACTCATCTTGTAACTTAAGATAGCGAGCAAACAAGGGCGCGTAAGCACCAATTACCGAACCAATACCGCTACGGGGTTGATACCAGCCAATATAAGCTAGTTCTTTGTAGTCGGCTAAAAAAGCATCCCCATAACACTGTACTGTCGCCCCTTTGACTCGTTGTAATTCTGGGGGTAAAAAGGGATATGCCACATAATAACCAGTAGCGCAGACAATTAGGTCGAACTCATCGCGACTACCATCGGTAAATTCGACATATTTACCATCCAAACGACGCACTCCTGGTTTATAGGTAATGCGCCCGTGTTTGATATAGTAAGGAACTTCATTATTAATGGTAGGGTGCTTGTCATAAACGCGGTGTTTGGGTTTGGGTAAACCATAGGTTTCGTGCTTACCAAAGGTGAGGCGAATTAAAATGTAAGTCATCAGCCGTTGATACCAAGCAGGGCTTTTACCCTTTTTCCCAAATCGGCAACAGGCACACCCATAAAGGTTTTGGGGATAAACCACACTGAATCCCGCATACTAAGGGTACATTTTTCGGCAACGCGAGCCGATTCTGCGGCAATGTCGCAAGCCGAGTTACCGCCACCAATTACTAAGACTTTTTTCCCTACAAGTTGTTGGGGTTTTTTATAATCCTTGGAATGAATTATCTCTCCGTCAAATTCTCCTTCAAACTCAGGGAAACGCTTGCACCAATGATGACCGTTACACATAATTACGCCTTTATAAAGACGTTGTTCGTCATTAGCAAAGCTAACTCGCCATAAATTATTTTCCACTGGCAAGACTTCGGTTACCTTACGGTTTAATTCAATCTGCGATCGCAATTCAAAGCGATCGCAAAAAGCATTGATATAGTCCCGCATATTTTGACGGCTGGGAAAGTCGGGATAGCTTTCGGGCATGGGGAAGCACTTATATTCTGTTACTTTACGAGAAGAAATAATATGTGCGGTGTCGTAAACCCCGTGATACCAATTGCCACCAATATCATCGCTAGCATCCACTTGATCGTAATCGATATCAGCCTCTTTGAGAGCCTGGGCGATACCCAATCCGACAAAACCAGCCCCGATAATTAGTTGTTTTGTTTGATAGTTATTGTGATTGTTGTCAGAATTGCTCATGCAAATATTATCTCAAGTAGGCAATAT
>NZ_JBZNBU010000121.1:0-18578 GCF_058530065.1 Waterburya sp.
AAATCTCGCTTTCGATGTCAGAAAGAAATCGCTTAAGACGTTCTTGAATTTAATCCCTCTTTTATGACTATGGGGTGATAAGTAGTAAATCCATAGAAAATTGCGATCGCTTTTTCTACTGAAAAGAGTAGAGAACACAATATCTATAATTCCCAAAAAACTATCCAGTGCGATCGCTCTTTTTCTTATACCAATTCTCTATAACAATGCACTAAATAGAAAATTCTTCTTTTGTACCTTTGCGTCTCTGCCCAGAACACGAAGCTGGGCTTGCCCCGTTTGGCTCGGGGTAAACGGCTTTGCGAGAAACAAAATCCCAACAATATTAAGTGCAACTTCAAGGAGAAATGGTATTAGAGGTTAAACTAAACGAATTTATTGCATTAACTACGAGAAAATCTAGCGGAAATAGTGCGAGAAATTTCTTGACGGTAAATAAAAGCTAGAACATCCGTTACCAAACAAGTAGTACCCAAACCAAACAAAATAAAAGTTACGGGGGTAATCACGCCGATAATAAACCAGGTAGAGACATGAAGGAATAATGCGATCGCACAAATCGAACCAATTCCCATCGAACAACGTAGGTTCAACAAAGAACGATTGGTTATTACCAAGATAAAAGTAATCGTAGTGGCGATTAAATTAGCTGGGACGAGAAAAGAACAGATTGCTACGCAGTTTTGACGAGAAAATTCAAATAATGGTTGAAGATCGAGCATGAATATGATTTAAGGATTCAGATAGTATTTGTACCTATATCTATTTATCATGATAGAGGTTTAATTATTTCAGTGGGAAACCTGCCAAGATAAACGATACATCACTTAACGTAAATTCGGTTAGTTTCTCAAATTAATTGGTACAAAAGGTTGTTCGTCAAATTTACATTCACCTAACCATTTGACTCGGATTCTATTTCTGCTTCTAAAATCTCCTGGGCGGTAATCCCATCTCCCTGAAAACCAAAATACCATAGAGAAGCAGCAGCTTCAGCACGAGTCACGGGCTTTTTGGGTTGAAATAAAGTCGTAAAACCAAAGATGCGTCTGATATTAGAGCGATCGCCATTTTGGTAGTCTGCATACAATGCCCTAATTGCGGAAGAATCAATATTAGCTGTATCTTGAAAACCCCAACTTTTCTCGATCGCTTCGATCGATGCTTGAGGTAAAGCTTGACGGGTATCTAAAGGAACTTTCCAAGCAATTAAATCTTCTCTAGTTAAAGGTGCGTTGGGTCTGAATAGTAATTTTGTACTGTCTTGAGTCAGACGGGAAGGTACTAATCCTGCTTCTGCCAATCCTTGAATCGCTCCAAAGTCAGGATCGTCGGCTTGAACATCTTGAAAAGCAGGTTCGCTAGTATTGTTAGCGATGTATATTTTTTTTCCTGGATCGCCTTCATGATAGCGATTGTTAACGGCAATCAACCAGCGAGCATATTCTCCTCTAGTAATGGTGGCATTGGGGGCAAATGTACTTGTTTCGATGTTGCCATCTCTAGTATGAGGACTTAAAATACCCAAAGCAGCCACAGTTTCTAGGGATTCGTTCAATTGTTCTGGAGCATCACCTAAATCTTCAAAATCCGCCTCAGTGATAGCTACATAATCGGTGTTTAAGATACTCGCGCTATTTTCGAGCAGATTGTTATCTGTTTCTTCAGGAATTACACTAGACGATTCGGTTTCTCGATCGATCTTGCTAGATAATTGTGTTTCAGGTTTGTCCTCTTGTTTGCTTAATTGAGCTTGAGGGGAAGTTTCGGAGTCTTCAACTAGAGAATCTTCTGTGGTGAGAGGAAGATCGGATGTGGCAATATCTTTATCGACTGGCTCATAAATGACTGATAAATTGCTGCCATCTTTGCCTGTTTCGCGATCGCGCCCTGGTAAAATAGTCAAATGTAGTTTGAGATTATCTTTACTGGCGATCGCTCTAACGATTCCTGTTCGATCGTTCTGGGAGATTGGTTTAATGATTTCCCAACCGTTAGCAGTTAATTCAGCTTGATAGTAGTCGGCAATTTCTTGAGTATTTTTGGGGCTAGTCCAAGTTAACATTCCCGATGCAGAGCGAGCGTCAACCTTCACATTTTTCAAGCTGGTTTCTGGATGTAGGGGAAAATCAGCGGGAAAATCAACGGGTAGTTCTATTTTTGCCGTTTCTGTTTCTAATTCGAGATTTTCGACCCTTTCTCGATCGTTAGTTTGAGGCTCTTGAGTTACCGATTCCAATTCTTCATTTTCCGACTCGGCAACTTCAGGCGATCGAGTTGTAGTAGACGAATTCACACTCTCTTGTATTAAGTTGGGATCGGCTCTCACCATACTTTCTAAGGCAGAAGTATCTCCACAACTAGCCAACAAAGCCAACAAACTAGTAAATAGGATACCTTTAAGTATTTTGGGTTGATGTTGCTGTGATGACATAGTTATCTATAGAAATTAACAATCGTTTAATTTTAGATCGATAAGAGTTTAAATAACCGTTACTTTTCTAAACGTACGACATACCATTGTAAATATTTATCCGCTCCTATATCCAATTCAAAGTAATTTTCTAATAAATGTTCCGCTTGTAATTCTACCGTTTCAAACTGCTCTAATTCCCTAGGAATAACTACTTCATCCAATAGTAAAAGATTAACCAGCTTATCTCGCAAATCGTCAGCCGTCATAAATTGTTCTTCGCGATCGCTTTCGAGGACAACATAACCATCCTCTTGGTACATGATAGGGTCTGCCATACTCGTAATTAGAAAAGATTAGAATTTTTCTTTATGATTGACTAATTGACAGATTAGCATAGCTACCATCCATGAACGATCTTTGGAATCCAGCCCAAATCGAAAAAAAAATTAGTCTCAACTTCAAACACGATTCTACTCTCAGATTGGCATTGATTCATGCTTCCTATGCCAAGTTAATTGAAGAGCCAGAGATTAATAATCAGCGTTTAGAATATCTTGGAGAGAGCATCCTTAATTTAGCCATTACTGATTATATTTTCGTTAATTTTTCTCATTTTCAAGTGGGTAAACTTAAAGCCTTACGAGAAAAACTAATGGATACAGAAAGATTGACTAAGCTTTGGTATGACTTAGACTTAGGGGAAAATTATCCATTTTTAGCCTTAAAAGAAGAGCGACATCGCTTGCGGGTTAAGCATCGCAATCCTTTCGAGCAAGCATTTAAAGCTATGGTAGGAGCTATTTACATCGATCGCGGTTTTTCTCAAACGCGAAATTGGCTGCAAAAACATTTAATCGTTCCTCTGTTAAAAAAATATCTCAAACCAGAATTAGAACATAGTCCTTCAGCCAAACAAATCGAGTTTTTGGGAGATGCTTTATTAGAAGGAATAATAGTAGATTATTTATATCGTCATATTCTTTATGCTAGTCCCAAAACTTTAAAAACTTTAGCCAGAAAATTAGGCTCGAAAGAAAGTCAAACCAGTTATGTCAAACAAATTTCTGAGGTGGCTTGGTCGGAAATTATCGCCGCAGAAAATAAACCCAAATCTTGCAAGACCTTACTGACAAAAATATATCTGCAATTAGAATCAAACAATAGTAAAAGTAGTTTTCCTCAAACCGCTAGCTTTTTACAATCAAACTGTTTTGATGATGATGAAATCATGGAACAGGCAATTAATTTACTTTTAAAAGATGGCAAGCCTCAAAAGTGGATTATTAGTAATGTTATGGGCTATCCCAGTAAAAAATATAATGAAGGAAGAGATAAATTCAACGAGTTATTAAACCGCGTTTAAATAAATATTATCTCATCAAATTAGCTAGCCGAAACCATAAAATGGCGATCGCGTTGCAAGATAGTTTGTAAAATTGCTTTGTTATAGAGTAGAGCTATTTCTTGCCAGTTAAAACGCAAGGCATTAATTTGTGGTTGTTGTTTGAGCCAATGCCTGTCTAAAGCTGCTTGCAAAGATTCAACATAAATATCGATATCGGTTACGTTACAAGTAATGCCAGCATCTTTAATTAGATAGCGACGTACCGAATCATCTGTCGCCACCACTGGTAAACCACAAGCCATCGCTTCCAAATAAGCTAAACCGCGAAAAGCTTCACGAGAAGGCAAAGTAAAAACATCAGCACTGCGATAAACTTGGGGCATTTGAGGGTAAGGAAAAGTTTTAATCTGAAAGCGATTAGATCCTAAAAGACGATCGCCCAATGTTTGAATATAATCGCGATCGCTCCCTCTACCGCAGACTAGCAAACTCGCCTCTGGCAAACGAGCTACTGCTTTAATAGCTAATTCAATTCGAGAGTTACCATATCTGGTTAGGGGGGCAACACAAAGAATAGTCGGTTTGGGCAAACCCGTAACAATCGCTTTACCTACAGGAGAAAATTCTTCTGAATTAACACCATGAGGAATGATATTGACTAATTGATGAGGAGCAAAATGCTTAACGTAGCGAGCTACTGCGGGATTGGGTACGATAGTGCGATCGGGCTTGAAGGTTAAATGTTGTCGCAGATCTTCGCTTTGTTGGGAAAGGCTAGTATGTTCTGTAAATAAGATAGGCGTACCTCGAATTCCTCGAACGCAACTAGCTACCAACAATCCTCCATAACCGTTGTGGGGAAAAATTAGATCTGCTGGATGTTGTAGTAGATAAATAATACTGGGGAGAAAACTAGTTAAATGTTCGATCGCAATTTCAGGTTCTCGAAACCATCTGTGTAACAAGCGATCGAGTAAAGGATAACATTGCCAGTTAACTACTTCGCTGCGAGTCATCGATTTAATCGGCTGACTAAAAGAACCACAATCAGCACCGCTAAGTAATTCTACTTCAAAATAATTATCCAAATGACGAGCCAGTTCGAGCGCAAAATTTTCTGAATTTCCCTGCCAATTTATTCCCGCACTGGGATGAATCATGACAATTTTATACATTTTTCTCCTTTACATACAGACTTGAGAAGTGAAGTATTATTCACTACCTACTACCCTTCATCTCTCATTCTTCTCAAAACCCTGCCCGTTTCTTGTTCTTTGTTTTCTTCCTGCAACATTAAATGCAATAGCAAGTGAGCAAATTCTTGAAATTTGTTTCCTATTCTTTGTCGCCAACTAGAGATTTTTTTCATTGAAGAATCTAAATCAACATAGCGTTCTCTCCCCAGACAATGGAGAAGAGTTGCAGCAAAACTAATCTGAATAAATTCTCTGGAAAAACCAATTCTGGGACAATGTTCTAAAGCTTGACGACAATAGTGATCGACTATAACGGGATCGGGAGATCGATCGTGCAATACTTGCCAAGCTAAATTCAAACTGGCATAACCATAGCTACAATCTTTAAGATCTAAAAGATTTCCCGAAACATTTTGATAGGCTTTTTCAATAGTTGCTTGCAAATCCTTTTCTCTAGTCAACCAACTTTCTCGGATTTGATTTCTTGGTTGACGGTAATAAACTAAGGATTCGGAAATCTTACTAAATTCGTAACAATGGCTCAAACGTATCCACATATCCCAGTCAAAACCAGTTTTTAGTCGAGGATCGAATACACCCACTTTCTCCAAACAATTTCGACGAATGACTACTGTAGAATAACCAATTTGATTGCGCCGTAAAATTTCTGACTCTACCCATCCTGAAAGTTGGCATTTGAGTATTTTGCCCCTAGATTTACCCCCCTTGCCAATCTGAGTCAGCCAAGAGTGAATTAAACCGAGGTAAGGATAATGTTCTAGATAAAATAGTTGTTTTTCTAGCTTTTGGGGATGCCAAAGATCTCCAGCGTTCAATAAAGCAATATATTCTCCTTTAGTTTCTGCAATACCCAGATTTAAGATTTCCGTGGAGTTTAAATCTTCTCTCTGAAACGTTTTTAGGGAATGATCTTGCTGCCTTTCATACCATTCCTCTTGTCGATCTGATGGATTGCCATCATAACAAATACATATTTCAAAATTTGGGAAACTCTGTTGTTTGACACTATCGATCGTTTCTAATAAATATTGACTGTCACGATTGGCTGAAATGATAACGGAAACTGTGGGCGATTTGATAGACATGAAAACAGTCTTGATAAGTAGTTTTAAAGGTTGTGAGGTATTGATTGAGAGTAGACTGAAGCAGTCATTTTGAGATATAAAGACAAATTACCGTAAGTCACTCGATCCCAATTGTGATTGATAGCTACGTAATTTTGAGCTTTTTGTGCCATATTCATCAAAACAGTAGGTTCGGATAGTGCATACTGCAATTTTTGTCCGAGAGCATCTAATTTTCCTGATTCAAACAATAAACCGCGATCGCGATCGAGCAACTCTCGGTGGATGGGATTATCGCTAGCTAGCACGGATACTTTGGCTCGCATTGCTTCTAATACTGTCAGAGGCAATCCCAAATCCAAACAATTTCCTGGAACTATGAGTAAACCAGCATTAGTAATTATTTCTACTAAATTCTGTCCGCGAATTTCATTGGTAAAAATAATATTTTGATTTTTTTTTGCCAAGCTTAGTAACTCCAGGGCATATTGCAAAGAATCGCCAATTCCCCCTACCAAAACTAGTTTCCAGCCAAATGGTTCGAGTTTTTGGAACGCCTGAATTGCTAGATCGGGGCGATTTTCGGGAGTCAGAGAACCCAAACAAAGAATATAGCGTTTGGCTTTTAATCCTAGAGTTTTACCATAGTTAAATGAATCTATTGGTTGATAAGTGCTTGGTGCATTGGGAATATGGCGGGGACAAATATTGTATTTATGCTGAAAATATTCTGCCAATTGTTTCGATGTCACTACTATCTCATCGGCATTTTTAACTGCCGTTCTTTCGATCCAGGATGAGATCCAGCGAAACATCTTCTGCCATTTGAGACGATTAAGATCTACATGATCTAATTTATGGGCGGTAACGACTATTTTGGAGCTAGAAAACAACTGAGCAAACCAAGCAAACCATGCTGCCTTTATCCCTTGAATGTGAATTACATCATAATTCCCCAAACTCGCCCAAATAGTACCGAGAGCAGAATTAAGAAAAAAACTGATATGTTTGCGGCGTAAGGAAGCTAAAGCAATTAATCGGACATTGTAATAGTAGTCCACAGAAAACCAAGGATGACGGCTTGCTCGGGGTTGGACGAACAAATCTACTTGATGTCCTCTGGCAGCAATACGAGGATAAAATTCTTGACAATAACGTTCGATTTCTCCCCGATTGGCAGGGATTTCTCTAACGCCAATAACGGCAATTTTCATTATAGGTAGGTGGGTAAAATTAATTAGAAGATGACTATTTAGGGGCGTAGGAGAGTAGAAGGATATAGCTCTAATCAATAGGAAATCGATCGCGATCGAGAAGCAAGTATAAAATGCTACTTGTATTTCTTGGAGGTTTTTGAATTAATAAAGCACAATTAAAAATCTTGGTTTTTATTAATAGTAGAGCGTCGAATAATTGATAAGCTGTATTGTCCTAGTCTCAAAAGATACCTAAAAAGGTAATTCGCATCTATACTGTTACTTACATTACTAATGGGCTACTTTTTCTACCAATAATTAATTGGTTCGATCTAAATAATTGATTTCAGTAAGTAGTAGAAAAATATATCTCATAAGTGAAGTTAAATAACAATTAATCCATTCATTAGTTTCAGTAAAAAAGTTATTTAGCTAAGAGTTATACTACTTAAATTTTTAGAAAAATATACGCTGCTGGTAAGTTCTATAATTTAGATCTTAGAAGACAAAAAATCTTGGCTAAAAGCATCTTGAGATTTTATTCTGATACTAGTCACCAATATTTTTGGGCGATACAACTTTGACAAACTAGGGGGACAATATTACAACTGTCATAGCTTTTGTTCGTCAATAATTGATTATTTTTGTATGCAGATATATTGACATAGTTCCAGAATTTTAATGTAGCATTGAAGGGGGATTTATACATAAGATTCACCATAAGATAAAAACCAAAATGAACAATAAAAAATATGCTAGGACAATTTTAAAACCGTCTACATAACTATTGGCAACAATCAATTAAGTAGAAATATTTACGAGAAAATACTGAGGTTGTTTTCAAGCACAATAATAATCACTCAAAATATAATTGGCAATAGAAAAAATCTAAATTGGTAGTAATTTAGATCGGTAAAAACACGCAATCCTTATCTAAAGGTATTTTGAGGAAAATAATTATTTTTGCCATCTCTGCTGTAGTGAAGCAAGACTAGCGATCGCCAAAAAATCGCACAAAATTACAATTAAAATAGAAAGTTGGTAAAATTGGGTGTTTGCAGCTAGTAAAAACCCTTGTTATTGGAAAAAGTATTTATGAATACTATTGGTAACTACGCTCCCGATTTTGAAATCCCTGGTATCGATAAAGAAGTTTATCATCTGGGTAGCCATCGCCAAAAATACAAAGCGATCGCTGTAGTTTTTATGGGTAATGTTAGCTATACTGTAGATCTGTATATCGAACGCCTCAAACAAATCCAAACTGATTTTAGCGATCGAGACTTTACTATTATGGCGATAGATTCCAATCATCGCAGCGAACCAATTGCTGAAAGTATGGAGATCATGAGAAAATATGCCCGAGATAATGAATTAAATTTTCCTTATTTGCGCGATCCTACCCAAGATGTAGCTAAATCTTTCAAAGCTAAAGTAATTCCTACTGTTTATCTACTCGATAGGGATGCAGTAATTCGCTATCAAGGTGCGATCGACGACTGTGCCGAGTCTGTAAAAAAAGTGCAACAGCATTATCTAAGAGATAGTATTGCAGCAGTGCTTGAAGATCGACAAGTTGCAAAAGACTATGTAGAGCCAGTGGGCGAAGAAATTAAATGGCGTGCCAAATAAAACCATAAACTCATCAAAGCCGAACCCTCAATCTCAAATTAATGACAAAGTGCAGAAAGCTGCTATGTTATGGGGAGTCAAATAAAAAGAAAGATCGAGGCTTACTTTTTTAGGAATGAGTTACCAGAGGATTTTATTAAAGCTAAGTGGCGAAGCATTGATGGGCAATCTGGGCTATGGTATCGATCCTGCCATAGTCGCTAAAATTGCTCAAGAAGTAGCCGATGTAGTTAAAAGTGGCGTACAGGTGGCGATTGTCGTCGGTGCGGGTAATATTTTTCGCGGAATTAAAGCTTCGGCTGCGGGAATGGATCGGGCTACAGCCGATTATATTGGCATGATTGCAACAGTAATGAACGCTATGACCTTGCAAGATGCTTTAGAAGGAATTGGCATCTCCAACCGACTTCAGACAGCGATTTCGATGCAGAAAGTAGCCGAACCTTATATTCGTCGTCGCGCTATTCGTCATTTAGAAAAAGGTCGAGTAGTTATTTTTGGTGCTGGTTCGGGAAACCCATTTTTTACTACCGATACCACTGCTGCATTGCGGGCTGCGGAGATTGATGCAGAAATCATTTTTAAAGCCACCAAAGTAGATGGAATATACGATTCCGATCCTAAAAACAATCCCGATGCTCATCGCTATCAGAGTTTAACCTACAATCACGTCTTAACTAATGAGTTAAGAGTTATGGACAGTACTGCTATCGCTTTATGCAAAGAAAATGATATTCCTATATTAGTATTCGATCTTTCCGTTAGCGGTAATATTATGCGTGCTACTAAAGGCGAAACTGTTGGCACTATTGTAGGAGGAAACTGTGAAGTTATCTGAAGTAAAAGAACGTATGCAGAAGACTGTTGAGGCGACTCAAAGATCTTTTAACACTATTCGTACGGGAAGGGCTAGCACTTCTTTGTTAGATCGGGTGATGGTAGATTACTATGGCGCGGAGACTCCGTTGAAGTCTCTAGCTAATCTCAGCACTCCCGATGCGACGACGATTATGATTCAGCCTTACGATAAAGGCAGTATGGGGCAAATTGAAAAGGCAATTTCCATGTCGGATATTGGTCTGACTCCCAATAACGATGGGGATATTATTCGTTTGAATATTCCCCCTCTCACCAAAGAGCGTCGTAAAGAGTTGGTTAAAACTGCTGGCAAATTAGCAGAAGAAGGAAAAGTAGGGATTCGCAATATTCGTCGGGATGCGATCGAAGAAGTTCGTAAAGAAGAAAAAAATAGCGATATTTCTGAAGATGAATCGAGAGATTTACAAGATGAAATTCAAGGTGTCACCGATAGTTTTAATAAAAAAATTGAAGAGTTATTAGCTATAAAAGAAAAGGATATTATGACAGTATAAGTAACGGGTAAGGGGTAGTGGGTAGTGGGTAGTAGGTAATAAGGTAGCTACGCTATTTACGTTTGTTTATCACCCCGTCACCCATCCCCCAGTCCCGTCAAGCGGGATAATATCTCCTAGTCACCCCATTACGATGCAAGGCTATTTAATTGAATAGTTGGCAGTGAGATTAAAATCATCTCCTGGGGCAATTTCAATTACTTCATTAGCAGCATTGGCGGTTTCTACACAAACAAATTTTTGATAGTCTAAATCGCCCAAGTCTGCCATTTTTGATGAGATTTCGGCAGCGGGATTCCAAACAATTGCCGTATTGCTATTAGCAGAAGTTACCTTAATTTCTCTGACTAAAGCACTATCTTCAATAACTATTTGGGCGGGTACGTCGAGATAAATGCGATCGCATTCTGAATTGAAAGTAACCGCCCCCGTTTGGGTTTTGTTCTTACCCCCATCTACTTTATCAAGATAAGAAAGATCTTCTAAATTCAAAACTTTGACTTGATTGATATCGCCAATTCTAAAATAGGTATGCAAAGCTTGGGTAATAGTAAAAGCTTTATCTCCTGTGTTGCAAGTAGTTAGCTCAATGGTTAAGGAACTTCCGATGGTGATGGCAATAGTCAAATCGAAAGAGTAGTCCCAAATTGCTCTAGTTTCAGGGGTGTCAGTCAATCCCAACACCACATCTGTAGAACCATCTTGAGAACTAACTATTTCTTTCACATCCCACAGGCTATTACGGGCAAAACCATGATTGGGACGACCTTTGGCTTCGGGATCTGCACCAAACCAAGGCCAACAGATAGGTACGCCTCCCCTGATTGCTTTACCTGCTTGATAGATTGCTAGGTCGCTCAGAAAGATTATATCTTCAGCTTGACCTCGTGGCTGGAAGGATAATATCTGCCCTCCATAAAGAGAAACGATCGCCTTAGCATATTCGTTATTAACTTCTATTAAAGGAAAATCACCTTTTCCTTCGACAAATTTGACTTTGTTGCCAATGCCGTAGTCTACATTTAATTGCCTGATATCCATTATTTATAACTGACTGTAAATGTTAAATCTTCTTCATTGTTAGCGAATTTCTGCAATAAACCCTTAAAAGAACCAGATTTTATTAAGCAGCAGCCAAAATATTTAGCAATCCTTGGAACATCGACAATCCATCAGTGTTGCCGATATTTTTGTCCGCAGCCCTCTCTGGGTGGGGCATCAAACCCAAAATATTGCCCTGCTGATTGATAATTCCTGCAATGTTATTCAACGAACCATTAGGGTTGTTTTCGGCGTTGATTTCTCCCGAAGGACTACAGTAGCGGAATAATACTCGATTGTTGTCTTCAATCGCTTTAATGGTGTCCTCATCGGCATAATAACAGCCTTCACCGTGAGCAATGGGTAAAGTAATTACTGACTGAGAAACGTAGTTTTGAGTCCAAATTAAATCGTTACGCTCTACTTTAAGGGGAACGCGATCGCAAATAAAATGCAAGCCACGATTGCGAATTAATGCCCCTGGCAACAAACCCACTTCCGTCAACACTTGAAACCCATTACAAATGCCTAGAACATATTTACCTTGCTGGGCGTGTTCGATGATGCTATTCATTACAGGGGAAAATTGCGCGATCGCGCCACAACGGAGATAATCGCCGTAACTAAATCCCCCAGGAATGACTATGACATCTAAGTCGGCAATATCTGTTTCCTGATGCCACACCATACGAGTAGGCGCATCTAAAATTCCTTGGGTAACGGTAGAAATATCGCGATCGCAATTTGAACCAGGAAAAACAATAACCCCAAATTTCATTTTTTCTCTTCCTAAAATAAATAATTACACCGCAGCTAATTCGGTTAGTTCAAAGCAGTAGTTTTCAATTACTGTATTTGCGAGCAGGCGATCGCACATTTCATCTAAATGCTGTTTGGCTTCTGATTCGTTCGCTGCTGTTAGTTTAAGTTCGATATATTTACCGATTCTCACGGATTCTACTTCTGTGTAACCCATCTCCTTGAGTCCAGATTCTACCGCCGTACCTGCTGGATCGAGTACTGAAGAACGAAGGGTAACATATATACGAGCGTGATATTTAGTAGCCATAAAATTACTGTAGATGATTTAGCAACTAGCAGACTAATTTTAAATGTTTCAGGTTCAATGTTCAACGCTCGCTCGCTCGCCGATCGTCAGAAGCTTAAGGAAGAATCAAGTAAAATGTATTTTAGATTCGATAATAGTCGATAAAAATATATGAAAGCCCAACGCACCCGTTCTCAAGAGCGAATTTTAAAAGTTCTTAAAAGTTTAAACCGTTCTATATCCGCTCAAGATCTTTATATTGAACTGCGAAATCTCAAGCAAAATACGGGGTTGGCAACAGTTTATCGTTCTTTGGAAGCTTTAAAATTACAGGGAGAAGTGCAGGTTAGAACTCTAGCAAATGGCGAATCTGTTTACAGTTCCCTCAAAAGCGATCGTCACCATCTTACCTGTGTTAATTGTGGTATTTCTTTACCCATCGATGAATGTCCCGTTCACGATCTGGAAAAGCAGCTAGAAAAGTCTCATACTTTTAAGGTTTACTATCACACTCTTGAGTTTTTCGGTTTATGTCAAAAGTGTAGTTGATCGATAAAGTGTCAAAATTATCGGACTAAAATAAATAATTGCTAAGTTACGAATTATTAATAACTACTGTTGAGAATGTCCGAACGAGTTTACTTGCTTATACAACTTGATGTATACTTCTACTAAATTTGGATGATATTATGAGAATTGTTGAAAATTTTTCTATCTTAGCAGCCTAAGTCATCTATAAATTACGATATTTCAAGTATTAGAGCGATCGCATCAATTAGAAGCTACCGCCACTTTACATAGTTTAATACTTTTTATTGACTATGTATCCTTACCTATTGACAAGTTATTTTGGCTCTTCAAGAAATCAATAAATTCTAGAAAAGTAATGAATGATGAGCATCTTTTTATTTATGAATATTTATTTATGAATATATTGGTTCTCCAGAAATCAAAAAATCAGTTACCAATTTTCCTGTAGGAACATAAATAAAATCAACAGAAATACTAGCTCAATGGAGCGA
Source organism: Waterburya sp. (assembly GCF_058530065.1). Taxonomy (NCBI): domain Bacteria; kingdom Bacillati; phylum Cyanobacteriota; class Cyanophyceae; order Pleurocapsales; family Pleurocapsaceae; genus Waterburya; species Waterburya sp. Next base: position 13,355 of record NZ_JBZNBU010000121.1, read on the forward strand.
TCGCACTCAACAAAAACCAAATTTTCGGGGTGCGATCAAAGCTACTTTTATAATCGATCTAATGGGATATAGCCGTACAAGATTGTATTAGGACAAGTTAAGTTATTAGCTCTTAGGTAGTAGGTAGCAGGTAAAGCAAGATTAAATAATGTCAAGACACTTCAACCAATTTAATTTCTTCTCTCTCGATTTCCTGGGGAGAGCCATCTTTAACTAAATTGCGGGAATCACCCCCATGAGAGATGGTATCGCTGATGGATGCAAACATAGCATCTATTTTACGCTTGCGCCATTCTGCTATTAAAGCGTCTACTGCTGGTTGAGACAGCCTTCTTTGCATTGCTTCGTAGAGATAGGCAGCGTGCCTGGTTTCGTCTTTTGCTACGCTATCAATGCCTTGTTGTAGTTTGCGGCTTTCTCGTTCGTTTTCTGGTAAAGCTTTTGCCATCCTAGCGAAGTCTTTGCTCGCATCGAGTTCTAGAATATAGGTACTTGCCATAAAGACCAGCCAGTCTATCTTTTCGGCTTTGAGATCTGCTGGATCGTAGTCCCGATAGAATTTAGACAAAAAAGGGCTAGATTTATTTGATTGAGATTGCTTTTGTCTTTCTTCGACAGTCATTACCTCTTTACCCAGTTGTTTTAAACCGCGAGCGAAGATTTGACCGTGACGTTTTTCGTCTGCTGCATGGGTAGTTAATTTTTCTGCCAGCCAGAGATCCCCTTCTGCCTTTGCTCTGTCGGCTAACTTGGTTAAAAATGGTACTGCTCCAGATTCGGCTAATTGAAACCCAGCTAAAATATTCGGACGAGTTTGAGGATCGCGCAATCTACTGGCTAAAATATAAGCGGTTGCTCCCGAACCAACTGTATTGAGAATACTATCGAATAAACTCATGAAAATTTTATAATTGCCTGTGGCTAATTGGTTAGTTTTATTTTAATTAATTCTGCTATTCTCGTGGTTGTTGCTAGCTACGCGGTAGTTTGGGGAAAAGATAACAAATGAGGGATTGGGATTTTCAACCACCACCAGAATCGAAATTGGGCGATCGCGATCTTGCCTTAGAATCAACTCATTTAAAACACAAGCGTATTGCTTTGTTAGTTACAGGAAGTATTGCAGCCATGAAAGCTCCCTTAATTGCCCGTACTCTTCGCCGTCAGGGTGCGGAAGTGGTGGCTTTTGCCTCTCCAGAGGCTTTGAGATATACCACCATTGATGCTTTGGAATGGAGTACGACGAATAAGGTAGTTACTAAATTGACTGCTAATGCGGAACATCTGAGCGATCGCAATCCCTTTGCTGCCTATGTTGTTGCTCCTGCTACCTACAATACGATTAATAAAATGAGCCTGGGTATTGCTGATGGGGTAATTACTTCTAGTTTGGGTTCGGCGCTCGGTAGAATGGAGCAGGGTAAAACGAAAATAGCGATCGCCCCTACCATGCACGGTAGCTTGCACAATTCTATCTTGACGGCATCTCTACGGCAGTTGGCTAGTCTGGGAGTAGAAATAATTCCTCCCAAAATTGCTCATGGTAAAAACAATTTACCCGATGAAAAAGCGATCGCCTTTTCGGTATGTCGTGCAGTAAGCTCTTCCAATCTTAAAGATATGCCTATTTTAGTCACGGGAGGACCTACACCAGTACCGATTGATAATATTCGTCGCCTAACCAATCGCTTTACAGGAAAATTAGGTGCTGCTATTGCCGAAGAGTTATATTTACGAGGAGCAAAAGTTAAATTGATACACGGACAAGGTAGCTTTTCTCCTCCTAGCTATCTCCCCCACCAGATTGTTACTACCTACGATGAATACTGGGAAGCAGTGATGAAGGAGTTGCAACATAACTATCGTTATGGCATTTTTTCGGCAGCGGTAGCTGACTATCAACCCACTCAAGTATTTTCGGGCAAAATTCCCAGTAATGGAGCAATATCCAAAATAGATTTAACCACTACTCAAAAAGTCATTAAGGAAGTAAAAGCTAGATTTCCTAGTTTGGGAATGGTGACTTTTAAGTACCAAGAAAATATTAGTCATGAAGAATTAATAGCAATCGCCAAACAAAGATTGCAACAAGGCTATCAAATGGTAGTAGCCAATAGAGGAGAAGAACAGCAACAGACTGGGGCGCAAGTAGCTTATTTGGTCACTACAGAACAAGAACCGATCGAGGCTGTAGGTAAGCCAGCCATTGCTCGCGCGATCGCCAATTATTTAGAACATCAATAAACTATTAATCAAAAATTTGTTATTCAATGGAAGCAACTCCAGAGCAACTAGCAGGAATTTATGTTTTGTCGGCACTAGAAACAAAATTGCTAACTAAACTTTGTTTAAATTCTAAAATAGAATCTTATCAAAATGGCGAGATTATTATTCATGAAGGCGATCGCTTTTTGTCTAAACTTTATGCAGTTGTAGAAGGGAAACTCTCAGTTCAAAAAACTTCCTTTATAGGGAAAGAAACTATTTTACGTCAATTAAATTCAGGAGAAATGTTTGCTGCTCCAGCTTTATTTGGCGATCGCATTGCCCCTGCAACGGTAGTCGCTCTTCAAGAGACAAAAATTGTAACTATTGACAAGCAAAGTTTATTACAAGCCATCCAATTAGAGCCAGACATTGCTTTGAAAATCTTGAGTTATTTTAACCAACGACTCCAAGAAATGCACCAAACTATTCACGGTTTAATCTCCGAAAAAGCAATTGTCAGACTCGTTCGTCTGATTATTTATACAGCCCAACATTATGGCTTTGAAGAAACCAAAGAGGGAATTATCCCGAATAATAAACTTCCCTATCAACAAATGGCTCGCAGCATCGGGATTACTTATGAAGAATGCGTGCGACTGATGAAAAAAGATTTGAAAGATATTATTATTTATCGTCGTGGAGGAAAGATGACTATCAAAAGTTTGCCCGATTTAGAACAAATAATCTCGCAAATAAATTGAATTTATAACTTTCAACAACCCCACCCTGCTAACGCGAGGATGGGGAATGCCTTACCCAGAAGGCTATAGCCGTTGAATAGACCGTTGAGCCTAATCCTGGTACAAATTTCCAGATGTTTCCCTAGTCTGGATTATCTTTAAAATTCCTGGGTGGAATTTCTTCTAAAAGGAGGACATCTTGGATTGGGTGGTCAAAGGGACTTTAAACTTAAACTCGGAGGATTATCTCTTGAATCGAGTACCAGTTTTAAATCCAGATGGCAGTCAAGCTATGCCATGCAAAAGCTCTAGAGCAAGGCGCATGGTTCGTGACGGCAAAGCAGTTAGTAGATTCAACAAACTTGGAATCTATTATATTCAACTAACTTTTGAGCCTTCAGGACGTAGAGTACAGACAATTTCTATCGGGCTAGATCCTGGGGCATTCTACAGTGGAATAGGCTTGATGAGTAAAAATTTTACTTTGTTTGCCGCACACCTATTTCTACCTTTTGAAACTGTCAAAAAGCGTATGGAACAGCGCAGAATGATGCGTCGTTCCAGAAGAGGTAGAAGGATTAATCGCAAGGTTGCTTTCTCTCAAAGAGCGCACAGACAAAAGCGATTCTCGAATCGAAGACAGAAAGGTGTAGCCCCAAGCATTAAATCGAACAGATTATTAGAGATTTCTGTCATTTCTAAATTAGCCAAGATCTATCCAATAAGCTCGATAGTTTACGAATATGTCAAGGCGAAAACAGCTAAAGGATGCTCTTTCTCTCCAGTCCAAGTAGGACAGAAATGGGCAATCGAGCAATTATCCAAGATTGCTCCTGTTGTAACTAAATTTGGTTGGCAAACAAGGAATTGGCGTTAAATTAGTTAAAAAAGTCGTTGAAAGACTAAATCGAATGGAGATTGATTCGATGTTAGTGTGGGTATTAGAGGATAATCCTGCTTGTCATTTTTACGAAAAGCTCGGTGGGAAAGAAATATCTGCAAAAGAGATTGAAAGGAAAGGAACTAAGTTAATTGAAATTGCCTATGGCTGGACAGATATCTCTAATCTGCACAGTTAGTAGTCCCGAATAGCAAAATAAACTTTGATTTTTTCCAGCCAATTTCAAGAATCATCCAATCGCCAAACTGGGTTTAACAATTGCTGGCACAATACGTTGACAAGCCATTTTCCCACCGCCAATGTTTCTGGCAACAGGACCAATTTGCAAAGCAGCTAAACCACCCATAATAAAAAAGTTGGACTGGGGCAGACGTAAATGTTCGTCTAGTACGGGTAAACCGTTAACTATTTCTGTGGGATAAGCCTCTAGTACCTCTTGTAATAAGGGATGCTCTGTTACATTGAATTTCGTACCTGTAGCCAACCAGATACGATTAAACTGATGCTTGCTACCATCAAGACAATGAACCTGCCAAAGATTATCTTGCCAATGTGCATTGCTAACTTGACAGCATTCATCGATCCTCACTTTGCCTTCATGAGATGCTTTTCTTAGCTGCAACGTCATTTCGGGAGTCATCGAACCGCCATTACGGGCTTGCTGTATTTGCTGGTAACGAACATTCCAATCGGTTTCGGCGTGAAAGTCCTTGAGATATTTTGGTCCTAACCAACCAGGATCGGCATCAAAAACCTTCTCTTGTAACTGTTTTCTAGTCATTAAAGTAACAGTCGCACCTAAATTTATTGCACCTTTGGCTAAATGTCCGCTAGTTAAACCACCACCGACGATTAAAATATGCTCTCCTGTTAACTTAAGTTGGTTTAAGTTTACCTGTTGAGAATGACACAATCTATCTGAGGGGTAATCAGAGGTAATTTTTTCTACCCAAGTAGGAAGCTGTACTTTACCACTTCCTGTAGCCATTACCACTCTACGGGCAACGAGCGTTTCTCCCGTATCTAAAACCAATTGAAATCGAGAACGAGAAGCACGTTTAATCGGTATAATTTGACTTACTTTGGCTGGATAAACCTTATCTGCCAACTTCCAGCGACGAATTACTTCATCACAGAAATCATTAAATAGCTTTGTTCCTGGTCTGTCATAGGGCGGAAATAACTCGTTATGTCTATTTTCCGCAAAGGTTCTTAATTGATGGGGGTTGGGATCGGGATGATGGACGGCGGGCGATCGCAAATACGGGATTTGTTGTACCTCAAATTGTTGCTGCCATTGATTCAGCCAAGTCTGACTCGGATCGAAAACTAGGAATTTATGATAGTGCTTCGCGCTTTTTTGTAACAGGTGGGT
>NZ_JBZNBU010000122.1:0-25049 GCF_058530065.1 Waterburya sp.
AAAAAGGTGTGGGAGTTCGACGCTTTAAGTAATGAGTAACGAGTAACGAGTAGCAGCGTCCATTGTCGTTACTCGTTACTTTTTACTTGTTACTTCAACAACACGAAAATTAATTTTTGCCACGGTAAATTTCGCTCACCCGTCAATCGGTTTTTATTGGCTAGTTGCGATCGCAATTTAAAATTAATTACAATTGGAATACAAAATCGACGAAATAAGTAGATCGGCAAAATTAAATATAAAACCCACCCTAGTCTCTATCTTTCTACTCCCCTATCTGTCCTAACTGCCTACTTAAATGTCAAACGAATTAGCAATTGATAAATATACTAAATATTGGTTAACTACTATTGGTTTGGGTCTAATCCCACTACATTTAAGCCTCAACGAAAATTTTGGCAGATCTGGTTCTTTTGGTGACAATTCTTTGTTTTGGATGGTGCTGGTATTTTTATTGTGGGAAAAAAGAGAACAGTTGCACCTAGAAAGCGATCGTCTTGCTACTTTTCTAGGAATATCAATTTTGTCGTTTATTTTTTACAGATATCTCCATTTGTTTCCTAACGATTTCTTTTTACGCATATCTCCTTTACTTTGTTTGTTAGGTTGGGGACTTTTGGCGTCGGGAGTTAAGGGATTGAAGCAATATTACCGAGAATTTTTTTTACTATCATTCTTAGCAATTCCTTGGGAATTTGTTTATATATTCGATCTTTCTCAATTAACCGCCAAATTTTCTAGCTTTATTTTGTGGATTTTAGGCTTTGAGGTAACTCGTCAGGGTATTTGGATAATCATGCCTACTGGTTCGGTAGAGGTATACAATGGCTGTTCGGGATTGAGAACGATTTTACAGCTACTAGGATTAATTTGGATTTTATTGACTTTAATTACTACTAATTGGCGAGTCAAAATCTGTTTGCCCGCAGCAGCAATTTTATTAGGCTTTGTAATTAATGGTATTAGAGTAGCTTTGATGGCTATTTTAGTAGCAACTTCCAATACCGCAGGATTTGATTATTGGCATACAGGAACTGGATCTTTGATTTTTTCGGCGATCGCCGTAGTTTTACTGGGAGTTGTTTCTTGGCTGACTATTCCTCAAGAAAACTGGCAATTTTGATAGTTACTAGTTATTCAAATTTCTCTCTGGCAAATTGAGGTGATGAAAAATTATTATAGAAGTACTTGTTTGGCAGTCGTCGCAGTCGCTACTATTTTAAGTCTGGGTAGGGCTGTCATCAATCCTCAAGGCAAAATTACTGCGGTTGAAGATTATAGTTTTCCCGAATCTATTGCCCTATCTAACTGGGAATTATCTTTTACGAAGCCAGTTAATCCCAGGTTAGTCAAACCTCCTGCCTATATTTCTGGCGATTTTGTAGCGGGGAAACACTATCGCTATCGTCAAAACGAACAGTATCTTCAGATTGAAATGCGCTATTTGATTAATACTAATGGAGACTTAAAAGGTTTTATTAAAAATCAAACGGGAGATTTTTCATCTAGCTTGAGACAAGACAAGGAAAACGGATTTTATAGTTTGTATGCCGATGAAAATAAAGTCTATCTCAATGCTTGTATTAATCCTCGTGGAGTTAGCACTGTTACCAGCGATGAATTCTATCGCAACCTGATGATTAGGGATACTCGTCTGGCGAGAATATTCTCTTGGTTATTAGGCAAGAACGAACTGCGGGATCGACGCTGTCTTTGGGCAAACTTGTCTAGACCTCTAGACAAGAAAAAATCCCTAGCAGAAAATTATCAATCTCTCGAAACAGTTTGGTTTGATTGGTACGATTGGTGGCGATCGCACTATCCAGATGTTTAATGTTTAGGTAAAAGAATAAATGAGCAAGATTGTTATTGTTGGTTGTGGGGTAGTCGGTGCGGCGATCGCCTATGAATTGAGTCTCGTTGAGGGTTTAGATATTACTGTTGTCGATCGCCATAGTCCTGCTTCTGGTTCGACGGGGGCAGCATTAGGGGTTTTGATGGGTATCATTAGTCATAAGAAAAAAGGTCGCTCTTGGCGATTTCGCGAAACTAGTTTGCAACGCTACGCAAGTTTGATTCCCGAACTTAGGGAAAAGACTGGCATATCGATCCCCGTCAACCAGCAAGGTATTTTTAAACTTTTATTTGTAGGAGAAAATTTAGAGAAGTGGCATAAATTAACAGAATTTCGGCGAGATAGGGGTTGGAATTTAGAAATAGGCGACAGGGATTATGTCAGCCAGCGATGTCCCCAAATCGCTCATGAGGATCTTATTGGTGCGGTATATTCTCCCCAAGACAGACAAATCCATCCTGTTAAGTTAACCGAAGCTTTGGTGGCTGGAGCTAGGATGAATGGAGTGAAGTTTGAGTTTGGAGTGACAGTTTCAGATTTTATTACTCAGAAAAGAAATGAATTAATAACTTGCCAACAACTAGTTACAGATAAAGGCAAAATTGAAGCGGAAAAACTAATTATCTCGGCAGGTTTGGGTTCGACTCCTTTAACTCAATCCTTACAACAAACAATTCCCATCCGCCCAGTATTGGGACAAGCGATCGAGTTCCAACTAGACGATCCTTTTGGTCGTGAGGATTTTCAACCCGTCATTACAGCCAACGATTTGCATATTGTACCTTTAGGATCGGGACGCTATTGGTTGGGGGCGACAGTAGAATTTCCCTCAGAGACAGGAGAAAGTATTGCCGATGAAGAATTGTTAAAACAATTGATGTCAGTTGCGGTTTCTTTTTGTCCTTTATTAAGAAAATCTAAAATCATTAAAACTTGGTCTGGAAAACGTCCGCGCCCTGAAGGTATAGCCGCTCCAGTCATTCAACCTCTAGCTAATTATGATAATGTTTTGCTCGCTACCGCCCACTATCGTAATGGAGTTTTATTAGCTCCTGCTACTGCTTTAGAGGTAGTTAAAATTATTGCTAAATGATAAATTTAAACTAATAATCAATTGGTAAAATAAGTTACTATAATGTTCGTTATTTTCTTATAATTTATACCTCTATTGTGAAAACTATTGTTAATACGAGTATTGTTGATACAACTACAGTTTTAATACTAGAAGATTGTCACGATCGAGGTGATTTGACTTCCCTCTTTCACCAAATAAAAAGTGAGATTGAATTTATTTCTTTTCAGGAATATTGTATCGAGCCTTTTTGGAAATATTGTCAAGAATATTCAGCAGATCTTGTTGTACTTAAACTAAGCTTTGCTAATCTGATAAAACTAAATGTTTTATCCCAGCTTTATAGTCTTAAGCCTCAGATACCTATTATTATTTTTATTGAAAATTTACCAGAAATAGAACTGTTAAAACAGCAACAAGAAAAAATAAACCTAAATCTTATTGGTTATATTGACTATATTCTGAATTCAGAATTAGCGCCTGTTTTATTAGAACGATCTATTTCTAATATTTTGTTACAAAAGAAAAAAAAACAAGAATGCGATCGCCTAGAAAAAAATAATCTTCGACTAAAGTCTGAATTACAATCTGCTCGGGAATTATTCAAAACCGTAGTTGATTCCACTTCTGCTTTAATTTGGGCGATCGACGAGGGAGAAAAATATACCTTTCTCAATCAATCTTGGCTGAATTTTACGGGATTAACTTTAGAAGAAGGACTAGAAGAAAATTGGCGTGATCGCATCCATCCAGAAGACTTAGAAAAATGTGTTTCTACTTATAATTCTGCTCTCAAAAAATGTCAGGGATTTCAAATAGAATATCGTTTGCAACGCTTTGACAATAGCTACCGTAATATTCTCAACACTGCAACACACCAACATAATGAAAAAGGAGAATTTACAGGATTACTTTGTTCTTGCCTAGATATTACTCAACGAAAAAAAGTCGAATATCAGATAATTAGACAAGCACAGATAGATCGCATCCTGGCAGATATTACTCAAAATATCCATAGCTCTTTAAATCTCGATCTAATTTTGCAAACAGCTACAGAAAAAGTCAATCAATATTTGTTAGCCGAGAAAATATCGATCGCCAAAATTATTAATGACAAGCTATCTTTACTATTTTCATCAAAAAACAATAATTTAGTCTTGCGCTGCAATATAGCTGCCAATAAACAACTACCCCACAAACAGCTAGCTGACAACTTCCAACGTTTAGCTCAAGGACATATTATTACTTCTAGCAATATCTCTCTCTCAGAGATAATCCATTTAGATGATTCAGATTTACCTCACCAACAATTTTCCTTTTTGCTGATCCCTATTTTGGCAAACAAAAAACTGTGGGGCTTAATTTTGGTAGAACAAAAACAAACTTCTCGTTCGTGGCAAATAGATGAAATAAAATTTTTAGAACGGGTTGCCCTGCAATTGGGAGTAGCAATCGTACAGTCAGAATTGTATCGAGAACTGAAAGCATTGGCTGTAGTCGATAGTCTGACAAAAATTGCCAACCGTCGCCAGTTTGATCGCTATTTAGCAGCAGAATGGAAAAGGCTAGCTAGAGAAAAGAATCCTTTATCCTTGATTCTTTGCGATATAGATCATTTTAAATTATATAATGATACCTACGGTCATCAAGCAGGCGATCGCTGTCTCCAACAAGTAGCTCAAGCTATTAGCAAGGCTATCAAACGTCCTGCCGATTTAGTAGCTCGTTATGGCGGAGAAGAATTTGCCGTTATTCTACCCAACACCAACATTGGGGGCGCAAAATATTTAGCTCAACAAATACGCCTACAAGTTCAATCTTTAAAAATCCCTCACATCAACTCTCCAACCGATATTTACGTAACTCTTTCTTTAGGAGTGACTAGTTCGATTCCCAAAAATAGTTTGGGTTATTATGCTTTGGTAGCAGCAGCAGACAAAGGTTTATACAAAGCTAAAGAATTAGGACGCAATCAGGTAGTTAAATTTGAATTAGAAAACTTATAAATCAATTAAAGCAATCAGTATATGCCTCAAGGATATACCTTACCTGTATTTGCCTGTGCTAGCGCGATCGCTGCATTACATCACTTACACCAACAGCCCAGACAAGAAACTGTAGCGGTAGATTTGATTAAACCCAAACAGGTTGTCGATATAGATTTAGAACAGGTAGCACTAATAGATGAAAATACGGCGCTCGCCATTACCAAAAGCAATCCAGGAGATCATTTAGATCTGACTCGTCATACCCCTGTCTGGGCTAAAGTCTGTTTCAATCCCGATCCTACCGCTGATGCGATCGTTTTAGAGGGGGGAGAAGGTATTGGCAAACAAAAAAGCAATGGAGATCGAGTCGCAATTTATAGTTACGCGAGGGAATTAATCGTCAAAAATTTAACCCCTTTATTAAAACAAAACGAAAAGATAATCGTTAAAATTATTTTGCCCGAAGGGAAAAGACTGGCAAAACGTACTTCCAACGAAGCTTTTGGTGTGGTTGAAGGATTATCTTTACTGGGTACGACAGGAATCGTCCAACCCTTAACTGCCCCCGATACATTAGCAGCATTTCAAGATCGTATTCAAGAAAAAGCAGAACTATTTAACGAATTAGTGTTTTGTATTGGAGAAAATGGCATCGATCTAGCTCAACAATCTGGAATCGATCCTCAAAAGATAATTAAAACAGCCAATTGGTTGGGATCGATGTTAGTCACTGCTGCACTGTCAGAAATCAAATCCATCTTGCTGTTTGGCTATCATGGCAAACTAATCAAACTAGCAGGAGGGATTTTCCACACCCACAACCATTTAGCCGATGGCAGATTGGAAATACTCACCGCTTACTGTGCCAAACTAGGTTTACCACAATCCGAACTCGAACAAATTTTTGCTTCTCCTACCGTAGAGTCGGCATTGGAACGATTGAGAACCATCGACCTAGAAAACGATCGGGATTGGTCAAATATAGTTTATCGGGAACTAACAAAAGCGATCGAGCGCAAGTCCGAAGCTTATGTATTGAAATATACTGAAAAAAAAGTGTTTGTCGGCTGTGTAATGTTCGATCGCCAAAGAAAAATTATCCATCAAAGCGAAAACGCCCTTCTTTTGCTAACTAAACTATGTTAGTCTAATAAGAATATCTGTTATTCACTCCTCTAAAAGAGGATTTAGCTCATACGCATATTAACCCACCAGCTACAAAGTTAGTATAAAAGATCGAGTTTCTTCACACTTTGTTACGTAAATTACCCAAACAGACTTTCTAGAATCTAGTGACTATTCAGACAGAATCAATCTCTCCCACCAATGAGACTTTATCTTCTAAGTCTCTAATCGATAATAAAAATATTAATCGTCAAACCATTATCATCATTGATTTCGGTTCTCAATATTCCGAATTAATTGCTCGCAGAATTCGCGAAACCCAAGTCTATTCAGAAGTTTTATCCTATAGAACTTCCGCTGCCAAACTAAAAGAAATTAATCCCAAAGGAATTATTCTTTCTGGCGGACCGAATTCCGTATATGACGACCATGCACCTAAGTGCGATCCTGAAATTTGGAATCTCGGTATTCCTGTATTGGGGGTGTGTTATGGAATGCAATTGATGGTCAAACAACTGGGAGGAACTGTTGAGAAAGTCAAACTGGGAGAATATGGCAAGGCTCAATTATTCATTGAAGATCCCACAGATCTCCTAACTAATGTAGAAGATGGTTCTACAATGTGGATGAGTCATGGCGACTCCTGTACCAACTTGCCAGAAGGCTTTTCAGTTCTGGCATACACTAAAAATACTCCCTGTGCTGCTATCTCCAACCACGAAAAAAAATTATTTGGGGTTCAATTCCATCCCGAAGTAGTTCATTCCGAAGGGGGAACGGCACTAATTCGTAATTTTGTTTATCATATATGCGAATGCGAACCGACTTGGACGACAGAAGCTTTTGTCGAAGAATCCATTCAAGAAATTAGAGCTAAGGTAGGAAATAAACGAGTTTTGTTAGCCCTTTCTGGTGGAGTGGATTCCTCAACTCTCGCTTTTCTGCTTCATAGAGCGATCGGAGATAACTTAACTTGTATGTTTATCGATCAGGGATTCATGCGTAAAGGCGAACCCGAAAGATTGGTAGAAATATTTGACAAACAGTTTCACATTCCTGTGGAATATGTCATGGCTCGTGATCGCTTTTTAGCCCAAGTCAAAGATGTAACCGATCCCGAACTAAAACGTCGTCGCATCGGACACGAGTTTATTCAAGTATTTGAAGAAGAATCCAAGAAACTAGGACCTTTTGACTATTTGGCACAGGGAACTTTATACCCAGATGTCATCGAATCTGCCGATAGCAATGTCGATCCCAAAACAGGGGAAAGAGTCGCAGTTAAAATCAAGAGCCATCACAATGTCGGCGGTTTGCCCAAGGATTTGCGTTTTAAATTAGTCGAACCTCTCAGAAAACTATTTAAAGACGAAGTTCGCAACGTTGCCCGCGCGATCGGTTTGCCCGAAGAAATCGTTCGTCGCCATCCTTTCCCTGGTCCTGGTTTGGCAATTAGAATCGTTGGGGAAGTTACTGCTGAAAGACTGAATATTTTGCGAGATGCCGACTTTATTGTCCGCGATGAAATTAGCAAACAGGGAATGTATCACGACTACTGGCAAGCCTTTGCAGTGTTATTACCCATTCGCAGTGTTGGGGTGATGGGCGACAAACGCACCTATGCTCATCCCATTGTCTTGCGCTTTATTACTAGCGAAGATGGCATGACTGCCGACTGGGCGAGAGTTCCTTACGATCTGTTGGAAACTATTTCTAATCGCATTGTTAATGAAGTTAAGGGAGTAAACCGCGTCGTTTATGATGTTACTTCTAAACCCCCTGGAACAATTGAGTGGGAGTAATTTCAGTTAGGGCAGTTAGACTTTAACAATTAATATTAGTTTTCGATATGAGGGGATCGTCTTGATAAGAATGGCGATCCCCTCTTGTAGTTTTATAACAGTCAAAATATATAACTAAGTAGTTTCACTTGATTAAACATTTGATTAAACATTTACTGTAATTGAACATTTCTTTGACAAACAGTTATTTAAACTGGGAACAATCACAATTTTAAAAATAATTAAAACAGTCTTAACTTATAAATCATAAGCTAGCATCTGTATCTATGGAGCTAGTCAGTGTTTTTAATAAAAATAATTCTTGTAGCAACAGTATTACTATTAATTGGAGATTTCCTCTCTACCTTTTTTTATCACGTTCCAGAACACGTTTTTGGTAAATTTCATGCCATTGTCCATCATGGTAAAAATCGTAGTTTTATTCATTATGCCGTACTAAGTAGAAATCCTTTGGTACTTTTAGATGGATTTTTGGGGGCTTTACCTTATTTTATCTTTCTACCTTTGGGCTGGAAAATATCCCCTGTTGGAACTATTGTAGCTCTAATTTTAGGCGAACTCCACGTAATTTGGCGACACGTTTCGATTCTTGATTGGCAAACTCCCAAGGCGATCGCCCTTATTTGTCGTTGGTTATTTATTGTGACTCCCGAAAGACATTGGCAACATCATCAAGATGCTCGCTTGGCATACGGAGATATTTTTACTTTTTTTCACCATCCCGCGATCGCCTGGATGCAATTTTTGCTAAAAATTAAACGTAAATATCAAAAATCTCCCAATATATCCAAAGCTTAACCATTTCGTCACGTTTTGTTTACTTTGTTCATCTATCGTAATAGACGATACCCCTACTTCGCTTAACAACTCATCCAATTATGTTTTTGAGTCAAAAATCAAACTCCAGCCTCAACCTGAAAAGGAAAGAAAGGGAGATTCCGTTACAGCAGTTTGAAAAAGGAGATGAAATTATTGTTTTAGATTCTGTTATTTGGCAAGTTTATCGTGGCGTAGTACAGTTAAGCAAAGTAAAACAAGACGGCAGCGAAACAATTATTGGTTGGGTAACAGCAAATGGTACTTTTGGGAGTTTGATGGAAAACCCGACAGAATCATATCGTGCTGTTCCTATGCTAGATGTTTATGCCAGGAAATACTCATTACAAGATGTAGCTCGAAATCCTCAACTAGCAAGACAGTTTTTAGCGCAGTTTAGCGATCGCCTGATAAAATCGGAACAGTTACTTTCAATTATCGCTATTAAAAGAGTAGACGAGCGTTTGCGACAGTTGCTCTTAATGCTGCAACAAGAAATGGGGCAACCTGTAGCGGAAGGTTCGAGATTACAAGCTCGTTTTACTCATCAACAATTAGCCGAAGCGATTTGCACTACTAGAGTTACAATTACCAGAATTTTAGGAGATTTGCAAAATAAAGGCTCTATAACTATTGACAGTCATCGCCACATCATCTGTAAAAATCTCTAGGGGAAATTTTCAATTATCTGCTCGATGAGGGTTTACTGTTAAGTACCCTCTTTTTTGTTATTGATATATAAAGTTGATTAATTGAAAATAAGGCAATGTCGAAGAGACCGATTACTTTATTATCCAGTTTATGTTTAATTTTAATTTTTAGTTTTTCTCTCAACTGTTTGCCCGCAACGGCACTTTTGAGACAACATCACGAAACAGAAAATGTCTTGCGCTATCATGCTCAAGATTCTTTAAAAGATCGCGATGGCAACACATGGCAAGTAATTTTATTTCCCGATCGTCGTCAAACTACGACGACGACTTATTATCTACGTTTAGTCGCCTTTCCTGGTATCAATGCTTTTATTCATCCCCAATCTTTAGAAATTCTCACCAATCGGGGCGAAATATTAACAGCAGTCGATAGTTATGCTCGATCTTCCCCCGCTCCTAATGTCGGACAATACAATTTAACTCCCATTATCCCCAAACTATCTCTAGCCAAAAATCTCAAGCTATCTATTCCTTTAGAAGAAAATCGTGAATTAGCCTTAAAAATTCCTGCTGAAGTACTTACAGAATGGCAACTACTAACCCAAGAAATCGAAAAACTCTAATAATTTTTTTGCCACCTACTATTTTATTTAGTGCGTAATATTCACAAAAAAGTTATTTTAAGGTGGCGATCGGGAACTATAAATTTATACTTCTGTCGCAAACTGTTGAGATAGTAATTAAGTTAGATGAATGGCGAAGAGTTATTATTACTTTACAAACAAGGCAATCGAGATTTTAGTCGTGCCGATTTCAGCCAAATACAAATTATCCAAGCTCACTTAGAAAACATCGATTTGAGCCGTTCGGAATTAGATTGGGCAAATCTCAGCGGGACAAATTTAACAGGAGCTAATTTAGCTAGAGCTAATCTGAGTAATGCTAAATTAATTAAAACAAATTTGGCAGGAGCTAATCTTAATAGTGCCGATCTAGCCGAAGCCGATCTGAGTTGGGCTAATTTAGAAAAGGCTTGTTTGATTCGCGTCGATCTGAGGAATGCCAATCTCAGCCAATCTTTCTTTCGCGATGCCAACCTTACCGATGCGGATTTGACTAATACTAATTTAACTCGTGCTAACTTAGCAGGTGCAAACTTAAGCCGAGCCAATCTTGCAGGAGCGGATCTGACAGGAGTTGATTTGAGAGGAGCAGATTTTAGTCGTGCTGACTTAAGCGAAGCTAACCTAACCAGTGCAGATTTAACTAATGCCAATTTTAACCGAGCCGATCTTAGCGGTAGTAGCTTGCGTCAAGCCAATTTAGAAGGTGCCACTTTACAAGGAGCTAATTTACGTTCGGCTAACTTACGGAGTGCTGTATTGTCGGGAGCAGTATTAAAAGATACCGATCGCGCTAATACTAGTTTTTCTACTATATCTCAATTGAGTTTGAGCAATTATCATCCAGATAACAAAATCGATTTTGGTTCGGCTAATTTGGCTGGAGTTAATTTGCAGGGAGCAAATATGCAGAATGCTAGTTTTCGTTTTGCTTTGCTATTTAAAACTAATTTAGAAAAAACTAATTTAGAAAATGCCAGTTTAGTCGATATTTATTTGCGGGGAGCTAATTTAAGGGGTGTAAATTTAAAAAATAGCGTGCTGAGTGGAGTTAATTGGAAAGGCACTATCATGCCCGATGGTACGATTCATCCATAGGATTGTAAATATCTCGTTTATTTAGCTGGAGCTATTTAGAACAAAGAATGGTAAAAAATAGTTAAATGTTAAATATTGAGTATTAAAAAAAATAATGGTACGTACAGCATCAACAATGTTGCCTTTAGGCACTACTGCGCCAGATTTGCAATTACCCGATGTGGTTTCTGGCAAGACTATTTCTCTTGCTACCTTCAGCGAAAGCCAAGCTTTATTGGTCATGTTTATTTGTCAGCATTGCCCTTTTGTGAAGCACATACAAAACCAGTTGGCACAAATTGGCAAAGATTACCAAGAAAAATCTTTAGGAATAGTAGCCATTAGCTCTAACGATGTAGAGAATTATCCTAATGATGCCCCCGAAAAGCTAAGGGAAATGGCAATAGAGCTAGGATTTAATTTTCCCTATTGCTATGACGAAACTCAAGAAGTAGCCAAAGCTTATACTGCTGCTTGCACTCCCGATTTTTTCCTCTTCGATCGCCATAATCAACTAGTTTATCGCGGTCAATTAGATGATAGCCGTCCCAGCAACGAGATACCAGTTACAGGTCAAGATTTGCGTCAAGCGATCGATTTGACATTATCGGGTAAACCTATAGATTTCGAGCAAAAACCCAGTATTGGTTGCAATATCAAATGGAAACCCAACCAAGAACCAGAATATTTCGGATAAAACTAAATAAATACATCTCAAGTAAGACTGATTGGTAACAAATTCTCTCCTATTGCAGATGTGCCCTACCCTTGATAATTGCTCTAATGGACATTGAAGTCACACAAATAAAAATTTCATGTCTAAGCTAAATATCGGATTAACCGAAGAACAACGTCATAGTGTCATTGAGTTACTCAACCGCGACCTTGCCGATTTATATTTACTCCTGATCAAAACTAAAAAGTATCACTGGGATGTAGTCGGACCTCAATTCCGTACCCTACACACTCTATGGGAAGAGCAATACAATGCTTTAACCATGAATATTGATGCGACAGCCGAAAGAGTCCGCGCTTTGGGTGGCTATCCTTTAGGAACAGCAGCAGGATTCATTCAATACAGCACTATCAAGGAGCATCCTAACGATCTTCCCTCTGCTAATGAAATGGTAGCTCGTTTGGTACAAGACCACGAACAGGTAATTCGCAACCTTAGAGAAGATATCGATAAATGTGGTGCAGAATATCACGACGAAGGTACGGCAGACTTTTTAACAGGAATGATGGAACAGCACGAAGAAATGGCTTGGATGCTACGTTCCTTTATTGAAGGAGAGAATTTACAAGGAAATGGCGATCGCTCTGGTACAGAAACTAAGCCAGCAGTAAACGCTTAAATAAAAAATGAGGAGAGGAATATCTCTTCTTTCCTCTCTCTTGGTTAAACAAGCAATTTGAAATAGCAAGCAAAATTAAAATTAAATAAGTATGACAACAGAAACATATAAAGCAGAACGCACCATCTCAGCAGTTTTAAAAGAAGAACAGCAAGTCGATAATGTTGTCCGTCGTTTAATCGATCGCGGTGTACCTCAAGATCGTCTTTCTGTAATGGGTCAAAACTTTCAGTCTCAAACTCGCATTGCAGGTTTTATTTCCAAAAAAGACGTTATTCTTGGTGGCTTGCGTACGGGGGCAGTTTTTGGCTCTTTGTTTGGCTCTCTTCTCAGCCTGTTTACTGGTATCGGAGTGCTATTTATTCCCTTTATCGGTTCTGTAGTAGCAGCAGGACCAATCACTTCAGTCTTATTGGGAGCAGCTACAGGAGCGATCGCTGGTAGTGCGGGTGCTGGTCTGGCTTCGGCTTTGGGAACTTTGGGAATGCCTAAAGAGAAAGCAGCAGTCTATGAAACTCGTATTAAAGCAGGAGAATTTCTATTAATGGCAGAAGTACCAGCAGATAAATCTGGTGAGTATCAACTGTTAATTGAAAGTGCTGGTGGCGAAGAAATCCATATTAATGACTATACTTTACCCCGTCCTTGTCCTGGTAAGTGCAATGGAGTAGAAGATTTATCCCCTGAAATTCGCTCTCATCTGTCTGAAGCAGCACAGCAAGATTTTATTGTATGTTACAACACAGTGTTAGATGAAACTGACGATCTAACCAAAGCCGAACAACAGGCATGGGAAACGATTAAGGATAAGTACGATGAAGATGAAAACGGTATTTGGTCAAAAGCCAAGGTAAGTGCCTAACTTTATTGCTAACCACTAACTATGAGGAAAAATAGTTGTAAAAGTAGTACCTTCCCCTAAAATGCTGCTCGCAAAAATTTGTCCTTGATGGTTTTCGACGATCGCTTTAACTATAGCCAATCCCAAACCAGTACCAGTTGGGCTGTTGATTTCTCTTTGAGAAGTGCGAGCAGGATCTCCGCGATAAAAGCGATCGAAGATGTGTGGTAGAGCAGATTCGGGGATACCCTTACCAGTATCTTTGACCTTGACTTGTAATTCGTACTGACGATTGTTGTCTCGCCTTCTAATGGTTTTAGGGCTGGATTTAGCGATCGCCAGTTCTATTTCTATAGAGGCTTCTTCTTTGTCTGCTTTTTTTTCTGTATGTTCGATCCCATTGGCGATTAAGTTAGTAAATAAGCGGGATAGTTGATTCCAATCTCCTAAAATGGTAAAAATTTCCTCTTCATGCCAATCCTCTTCTAATTTTGGTTCGACTATATGTAAAGAAAGAAATAAACCCTTTTGAGTCGCTGCGACGCGCTGTTCTTCAATTACTTCGATCAGTAAAGCATCTAGAGGTACGGGTTGCCATTCTTGCTGTACCATACCGCTATCAGAACGAGCCAAAAATAATAAATCATTAACCAAACGCCCCAGTTTTTGGGTCAATCGTTCGATAATTTCTAGCTGTCTTTTTTGTAATTCTGGTTCGGCTTCGGGATAGGCTAGTGCCATCTGCACGTTAGTTTGAATGGTAGCAATAGGGTTGCGTAATTCGTGGGAAGCATCAGCAGTAAATTGTTTCAAACTAGAATAAGATATTTGTACTGGCTTGATGGCAATGCCCGACAGCAGCCAACCAATCCCCCCGACAGAAACGATGGTTAAACTGATACCAATAATTAAATCTCTAGTTAGTTGCTCAATGGGTTTGGTAACCTCAAACCAAGGATGACTGACTCGTAAATAACCCAACACTCGATGTTCTAACTCTACTTTCTGCACGATCTGGCGAAAAATGCGATCGCTGCTTAAATATACTGTTTCCCCTTTGCGATGAAAATTTAAGGGATAGTCAATTGGTTGTTCAAAAGTAGACCAGAGTAATTCTTTTTCGGGATTAAACCATTCTAAGTCAATGCGATCGTCTTCTAAAGCATCTACATTTTTATTAAAACTAGCATCCACATTGACCCCATATGTACCTTTGGTCTCCGCTAGGGGTTGAATCACCAAAGAGCGATCGACTACTTCTACAACGTGCTTGAGAGTGTCGTCAATGCGATCGATCAAAGTGGTGCGGACATAAAAATAGACGACCATCGCAAATAATAACAATAACACCGCTGTTACGGAGGTATACCATAAAGCCAAACGTCGGCGAGTCGATCTAAATAGTAAGTTCATTTACAAAATGTTGAATGTTGGCAATTGGATAATGAATAATAAATAAATAAATGAAAGTTAAAATATCTCACTATAAATTCATAAAGTAATGCAAGACTTCTTTCAAAATGTTTCCCGCTATCCCCGCTATATGATTAGTTTAATCGCTGGGATATTTTGGTTTTTCTTCGAGCAACTCAAACCCTTCTTGAAAAATCCCGTTACGGCAATTGCTGTAGTTGGCTTGTTAGTTGGTGGTTTCGCTATGCTATATCTAACTTTAGAAGCAATGCTAGGCATCAATTAGATTAATGATTCCAATTAATGACGAAAATCCTTCCCCCACTACTCCGATTGTAGTTTATGCTCTAATCGCCATTAACGTAGTGGTTTTTTTCCATCAACTTACTTTGGGGACAGGAATGGCTGGTTTTTTCCAGCTTTACGCCGTCATTCCCAGACAGTTAAGTGCGAGCTTTGGTGGAATTTCTACCAATCAACCAGTACCAGAAATTCTTACTTTAATTACTTCTCAATTTTTGCACGGTGGCTTAATGCACATCGGCGGAAATATGTTATTTCTCTGGACTTTTGGCGATAATATCGAACACGATTTGGGTCACGTCAAATTCCTATTTTTTTATTTATTATGCGGAGTTTTAGCAGGATTAACTCACTGGTTTTTTGGTATGCAGTCGGGAGTACCAACTGTAGGAGCAAGTGGCGCGATCGCGGGAGTGATGGGAGCTTATATTATTAGATATCCTAGGGCGAAAATTGTCACTCTTTTGCCCCTGTTTATTATTTGGACGACAGTTCGGATTCCTGCGGTTTATTTTCTCGGTTTTTGGTTCGTACAGCAAGCTATTAGTAGCGTTGCCTCCCTTGGTATGCCCGAAGCGGGAGGAGTAGCATATTGGGCGCACGCTGGCGGTTTTGTTTTTGGAGCGGTATTAGGTCCTTTGATGGGTTTAATGGATGACAGATAAATGTCGTCGTAACAGTTTTAACCTATAACCTATAGCAGCTACGCCAGAGAGTTGGAAGATAAGGTGAGGTGGGAAAATTTTTATTGTAGATTAGAAATTCTCTGCTGCAATAATCTTATACAAAATAGCTTAATAGAACCAGGAAAAAGCGATTTTCTAGATAATGGTGTAGTTAGACCAGAAGATGTTTATGTGGAATACTTTTCAGATCGATCTTTATTAAAGCAAAGAATTTTGGAATTATGTAAAAGCTGGGAAGCAAAAGAAAAGCATCCAAGCTTTGATAAAATCTATCCTGGTCTTTACATTATTAATAATCAATACAGGATATCTAGACATCCTAAATTCCAATTCCTGAAAATTTTAAGATTAAAAATTAATTGAAAAATAAAATTTAACTATAAAGCGATCGCCCTCATCATAAAAGCGATCGCTTTAAACATAAAATTAACTCAAAATTATTTGACCGAATAAGCAGAAAAAGAAGAAATTAGCTGCAAGTCTTGACAGTCAATAGTTTCCGTCAAAATAGAACTGATAGCCGTACCAGTATGAATTTCGAGTTTAGCTGTAGCTGGGGCTTCAAAAATCAAACGTTGTCCTGGAAAAACAACTCTTTCAAAATACCAATGAGAGATGTTGGTAATGCGAGCTATTTCTACATGATTGGATGTATTTACATAACAACAGATAACAGGTTTTTGAGTATGGTTTTTAAAAGTAGATAGCATAGTTAAATTGGATTGTGTAAGAGTAAAGGTGGAATATTTAGAAAGTTTTTTTGATTAGCTATTTTTCGCATACTCATACTCAGAGATTTATAAAAGCAGTTTTAAAAAATACCATTTAAGATAGTTTTTATCTGTCTTTGCCTGGGTAAATACCCGATCCCTAGTGCATGGTAAACCAATTATGCTGAATCTGCGATCGCTTTGTATTTTGTTTTGATTCCCTCGATCTAACTTTAATTGATTATGTAAATTTACTAATGGTGAATATGAATTTTGCTTGAGTTATCGATTGGGAAGTTCTAGTATAACTCTAATTATGTAAATATACCGACCAAAAAACAACAGGGAAAATACCGATCCCTGACGAGTTTTTTACACTATCTTCGTAAAAATAAAAATATAGGTAAGTAGTAAAAAGTAAATAGATTTTTTTGGGGATCGAGCCGACTTTTTGGTTAAGAAATTCTGATTTATTGTTCAGTATCTCAGAAAAAGCTTAATTATATTTTTATATTTTTATCGATTGAGGGATTTTTTTAGATAAATTTCAGAATTACATAAACCCTTAATGACAAATTTTTTCTCAGACAAGATAAGCTTAGATTACTAAAAATCTCAATGTGAGGAATGATATTGTGAGGGTTTTATTAATATATCCCCTATTTCCGAAAAGTTTTTGGTCTTTTGAAAAGACTCTAGACCTGGTAGACTGCAAAGCTTTGCTGCCTCCTTTGGGTTTAATTACAGTAGCAGCGATCTTGCCTCAAGCATGGGAATTTCGTCTTGTAGATCGCAATGTAAGCGAAATCGAAGAGTCAGACTGGGAATGGGCAGAATTAGTTATTGTTTCTGGGATGATCGTCCAAAAACAAGATACGATCGCTCAAATTAAAGCTGCAAAACGAAGAAATAAATTGGTAGCGGTAGGAGGACCTTATGCGACAACATCCCCTCAAGAAGTAATTGATGCGAAAGTCGATTTCTTAGTACTTGACGAGGGGGAAATTACCCTACCGATGCTAGTTGAAGCCTTAGAAAAAGGCGATCGCTCTGGAGTATTTAGAGCCAGTGAAAAACCTGCGGTAACGGAAACGCCGATTCCTCGTTATGATTTATTGGACTTAAATGCCTATGACAATATGTCGGTACAGTTTTCTCGCGGTTGTCCTTTCCAGTGCGAATTCTGCGATATTATTGTCCTCTATGGACGTAAACCTCGCACTAAGACTCCCCAACAACTGATAGCCGAATTAGAGCGTATTTACGATTTGGGCTGGCGTGGCGCGGTATTTATGGTTGATGATAATTTTATTGGTAATAAACGTAACGTTAAATTATTACTTAAAGAATTAAAAGTATGGATGGCGGAAAAAGAATATCCTTTCGGCTTGACTACAGAAGCATCAGTGGATTTGGCTCAAGATGAAGAGTTGATGCAGCTAATGGTAGAATGCAACTTTAAAAAAGTATTCTTGGGTATTGAAACTCCTGATACCGACAGTTTGGCTTTAACCAACAAATTCCAAAATACCCGCGATCCTCTGACTGAATCTATCGATAAGATTACCAAGATGGGAATGCAAGTAATGGCTGGGTTTATTATTGGTTTCGATGGAGAAAAACCTCATGCGGGAGATTGCATTGTCAATTTTGTGGAGCAAACAGGGATACCAATGGCAATGTTCAGTATGCTGCAAGCCTTACCCCATACTGCCTTATGGAATAGATTAGAACAAGAAGGCAGATTGCTCAACTCTGGAGCTAATATCAATCAAACAACTTTAATGAATTTTGTTCCTACCAGAGACATTAAAGAAATTGCCACGGAATATGTTAACGCTTTTTGGCAACTATACGAGCCTTCGGCATATTTAGAACGTATTTTTCGCTATTATATGAAGCTAGGAGATGCCAAAAATGTCGTCTCTCGCAGACCTAGTTGGAAAACTATTCGCGCCCTTAGTTTACTATTATGGAAACAAGGAATTATCGCCCAAACTCGTCTTTTGTTTTGGAGTAATTTAATTCAAGTATTAATTAAAAAACCCCGTCAGTTGGAAATTTATCTCACACTTTGCGCCTACTTGGAACACTTTACCGAATATCGTTTTATTGTTCGGGAACAAATCAACAGTCAATTAGCTAACTACATAGCATCTCAACCCGAACCTGAAAAAGTCGCCAGTTAACTAATCAATTCCAATTAATTCCTGAAGGTATTAATTTTTGAACGATACTAGCTATGTTTTTCGCATCATCGGGGAATCGATGATGCGTTCCTTTTAGGGGGAGATGTAGCTTGGCTAAAGCTTGTTTCATACCGAATTTTTTCGTCGATCCGATCGCTTCAGAAAAAGCTTTTTTGAGATTGAGGTGTTCTTCTGCAATAGTTCTAGTGATTAATTACTGCGCTTTTCACATGGGTAGACCACATAATTAAATTTTAAAAACTAAGAACTAAGAACTAAAAACTAAAAACTAAAAACTACGAACTAGTAAATTTTCCCAGAGAGCTATTCAACTGAAAACGGCTGTAACTACTCAAATTTAAAATGTAGGGTTATAACAGAGTAGTTTGCGAAGTTTATTACTAGTTGATTGTATTAGTAATTCCACCATGAATAATCATGTAGAAAGTAATAGAGCGAAAAAAGCAGCTTTGTTAGCCAAACAAGATCGCGAAAATATTATTAAGCATGGCGCAAACATACTACAATATTATCGTAGTGGTTGGACTATTGTAGAAATAGCAGCTTTCACTAATGAATCAGAAACAACTTCAATTAGAATATCTGCTATCAGAAACTTTATCAATCAAGTCAATTCAATTGTGAGTTTGATCAAAGATCATGTTGAAGGGCTACCCGCAACAGAAATTGCCCGAAAACTTAATATAGAAATGAATATTGTTAGAGAAGAATTACAATGGTTTAAACAAAGCCAAATAATTACTACAAAAGGGCAAGTTTGGATTCACAAAAAATATGAGTAAATAATAATTATAAAAAATCATAATCGACCAAATTATTAGTTCCTATTTACGTGTAACCGTATTAGAATCTTTCATTTTAAATTTAATAAAAACTAAAATATTGCTAATAGAAAATCCGATGATAAAACCAAAAAGATGGCTGTGAAAACTAACTTGAGGAACAATATTATCAAAAATAAATTGAATAATTATAATCGCAATTACTTGCTGTAGTCGGCGTTTAGCAGGAATAGAATTTCTTTGCCTCAACCAAATTTGTAATGAAATTGCCAATACAGCACCAATCAAACCCATGATTGCTGCCGAAGCACCAACTAAAAAAACATTATTCAGTCCTAATTCAAACGCTAATAAAGAAAAAGTCAGCATCGAACCAATCCCACTGAGCAAATAAATAGTTAAATAATATTTTGCTCCCAAGCTTAATTCAATCAAACGACCAATAAAAAATAGCGACAGCATATTAGTCGCTAAATGAAACGAACCATAGTGTAAAAAATTCGCTCCAATTAATCGCCACCATTCACCAGCCAAAACTTTTTCAGGCACTAAAGCCCCCAACCGTTCTAAAGCAATCGAATTTTGGCTGCCACCAAACTTAATTTCTAGAGCGTATACCAGTAAATTGAGAGCAATTAAAATATAGGTGGTATACGCTATTCCCGTTTGACGATCGCTTTTTCTCATATAAAATTTTATTGAATTTATGATTTATAATTATTTTTAAATTTATTTAGAACAATTGTACTACCATGACCAACTGCAGGATGATGTCATCTTACTGCCTTGTCTTGTAAAAATAAGATAAACACAATACTTTTATAAAAGTTACTGGTAAATGGTAAATTAATAGCTATTGCAAATTGCTTCAATCAAGATAAATACAATAGCTAGCATGAGTAAACAGCACCGCATTACCTTACTTCCTGGGGATGGCATTGGCTCAGAAATCATGTCTGTTACTGTAGAGGTATTAAAAGCGATCGCATCTAAATACGACCTAGAATTTACTTTTACTGAAGCTTTAATCGGTGGTGCTGCGATCGACCAAACAGGCGAGCCTTTACCAGAGGCAACTTTAACAGCTTGTAAAAATAGTGATGCAGTTTTGCTAGCAGCCATCGGAGGGTACAAATGGGATAATCTACCCCGCCATCAACGTCCCGAAACTGGTTTGTTGGGAATGCGTGCGGGATTGGGTTTATTTGCCAATCTTCGACCTGCAACCATCCTACCCCAATTGATCGATGCTTCTTCTCTCAAACGAGAAATTGTTGAAGGAGTAGACATTATGGTCGTGCGAGAATTAACTGGTGGAATTTATTTCGGACAGCCTAAGGGAGTATTTAGTACCGAAACAGGAGAGCAAAGAGGAGTCAACACAATGGCGTATAGCACTAGCGAGATTGATCGCATTGCCAAAGTGGGATTTGAAACAGCACAAAAACGTGGCGGTAAATTATGCTCGGTAGATAAAGCCAACGTCTTAGACGTATCTCAACTGTGGCGCGATCGCATTACTGCCATGGCAAAAGACTATAGCGACGTGGAGTTAAGCCATTTATATGTAGATAATGCAGCTATGCAATTAGTTCGCGCCCCCAAACAATTCGATACTATCGTCACGGGTAATTTGTTTGGCGATATTCTCTCTGATGCTGCTGCGATGTTAACGGGTAGCATTGGAATGTTGCCCTCTGCTAGTTTGGGAGAGGCTGGCAAACCAGGAGTCTTTGAACCAGTACACGGATCTGCCCCTGATATTGCAGGACAAGATAAAGCCAATCCACTAGCACAGGTGCTTAGTGCTGCTATGATGTTGCGCTATGGCTTAAATGAACCCGATGCTGCAACTGAAATTGAAAATGTAGTTAACCAAGTTTTAGACAATGACTATCGCACGGGCGATATTATGTCTCCTGGAATGAAAGCGGTGGGTTGTAAAGAGATGGGAGAAGTTTTACTTCAGTTTATTGGTTAAGGTTGGTTGGTATTCATACGAAATCAATTAATGTTGGCAACAGATAAAAATAATCTTAAGGTAGCGTGGGCGATGCCCACACTAAGGGATATCTGTGACTAAGATTCTATAGGAAAAGCATAATAAGCAATTCCTTCAGACGCATAATTAGGTAAATTATCTTCTACAGACTGTCTTTCCACTTCGGATGGGGTATAAAAATGAGCGCCCGTATCGCTATTATAAAAACGATAAACAGGAATTGTCCCTGGTTGTTCTTCTTCATAGGCAAAGAAAGACTCTGTTTCCAAAGTAAAATTGTCTAATTCTTCTTGAACAGATTGTCGCTCGAATTCAGAAATAGTATACAAATGAGTCCCTGTATCCCTATTGAGAAGGCGATAAACCCTGCTAGGTTCTGGATTTCCCGTTAGAGAGTCAACGCTAAGATAAGACTCCCCTTCAAAATCATAGTTCGGTAAATTATCAAAAATACTATCTCTTTCTACCGTAGATGAAGTGTAAAGATGAACTCCAGTATCGTTGTTGAGAAAGCGAAAGATAGTTAAATTATCTTCATCGGGAGAATTGATAACGTCCCCATCTTGTACCCTAATAGAAAAGGTATCTTCGACAGAATCCCCCAATAAATCGGTGGCTTGGATGGTAATTTGTGCCGTACCAGTCAAATCTGCTGCATAATCTAAAATAAGCTCTCCTTGATTAATAGAAGCATTAACCAAATCGGGATTGGAATTATTAGTAACGGAAAATGCTAGTTCTTCTTGTTGAGATAGGGTGATGTTGCTATAGCGAACCAAATCTTCATCGCTGTCAATGACTATATTATTAGGATCTTCGGCAATGACGGGCAAATTGGTAAAAGCAGGATCGACATTGCTAGCATTGATAGTCGGTAAAGCTGCGATCGCATCTATTGAAGCTAAATCTGCTTCGCTCAAGACTTCGCCAAATACGGTAAAACCACCATTTTGATTATCTAAATTTTCGGAATTATCTACTAAATTAAAAAACCACTGATTCGTAGCACTATTAGGATCGTTACCTAATTTTGCCATAGCGAGCGTACCTCGCAGGTTCGATCTATCTTCGCTAAATTCATTAACTACAGGATCGTCAGCAGGAACATCTCCTACTTCTAAATTGTTGACTGTAAAGCCTCCTCCTTGAACAATAAAACCAGGAATGGAACGATGAATAATGGAATTAACGTAGTCTTCATCTTCAACATAATTGACAAAATTATTAACTGTCCCAGGCGCGCCAGCCCCTTCTTGGTCGAATAACAAGACATTAGTTACTCCCCCACCCAAAGAACTATCTCTCAGTTCAAAACGAGCAACTCTACCTGTAGTCAAAGGATCGTCAAAATGTTGGAATAGATTTATGGTGCTGTTGTCAGCATCTAGATCGACAGTAATATTTTCCAGAGGCTGAGTAACTATAGGGATAGTAGTCATTCTATATTTCTCCCAATTGAGACAATTTGTGATAGTAGCTTCTAATTTAGTCTAAGGAATCAACAAACGGCAGGCGATCTTAAATGTTCAACCTTCTATCTTTTCGGCAAATTGTTCGATAATTTTGTTGTTCCCTTGAGGACTGGGGTGAATAGCATCGCGATATAAAAATTCTGGTTGAGGAAAATCAGACCAGATTTCCAGAAAATCTAAATAATTTATTTTTTCTACTGCGATTAGTTCTTGTAAGCGCATTCTAGCTGCGGTTTCTTCTGGTGTAGAACCTGCTTGAAATTCCCTTAAAAGGGGAGTAAGAACCAAAATAAATTCAGTATTATTTTGAGTGGCGATCGCTTTTATTTCTCTGATAGCTGCCAAATTTGCTGCTAAATTCTCTGTCTTTAGCAGTCGTAATTGTTCTAATTCGGGGACAGTAGGAGGAGTCGCCAAATAGAGTTGATAAAATTCAATTAACGCCAAAGCTGGTTTGCGATCGCGATAGGTAAAAGTTTTGCCTACGGCTAAGGAATTAGGCTTGGTAGCAAACAGATCTTCGGTATTAATTACCAAAATAAGAGTATCCGCATCAAATAAGCCATAACGTTTGAGATAAGCCAACTCGTTTTGAGGTCCCCAAGAGTTAGTCGAAGCATTAAATACTTCATATTTATTTGGTTGAGTTGCTGCTAATTTTCTCCTTAACAAAGCTGAAAGAATTTGACTTTGATCTGTATACCAAGAACCATTAACTACAGAATCTCCTAGTAAAAAAATTCGTTGCATATCTGGTGCTTTTTCGGCGGTTATTTCGCGATCGCGCATTGAATATTGATTGGTTATCAGAAGATTGCCATGACGGCGAATTTCTTGATTGGGAGCGAGTAAATAGCCAATTTCGCGATCGCTTACATATAAAGGGGGATCTGCCAAACCTTGAGTGACGCGCAATAAAATTTCGGCGATCGCCCCTAATCCAACTAAGCCTGCCAAGACCATCGACACAATTTTCATCATAATTTCAAGACTTTGAATACTTGCCAGAAACCATAAATATAATCATAAAATTACTCCTGAATCCAAATTGTTTTGATACCATTGAACTAGAGAAACCTAATTCAACTGTCAATTTATTTTTCAAAGGAGAGTGGGCGATTGTGTCTGACTTAAATCGTGGAATTATGAAATTTGATGGTGCAGACAAGCCTATTTTGGTTGCTGTATCCGCAATTCTAGTTTTTGGTGGCATTATTGCTCTAATTACTTGGGCATTAAAATCCGCCTATATGGTATAGTTGTTAGGCGATAAGCAAAATAAACAAAGTGAAATAAATACCTTTCATTTTTTTTTGTGATTCGCCTCGATTATATGTTATAATTCATAATCGCGATCGTAAGGGTCGATGTCCGAGTGGTTAAAGGAGACGGACTGTAAATCCGTTCGCTATGCGTACGCTGGTTCAAATCCAGCTCGGCCCATAACAAAAGAAAGGAGAGGCTCAAAGCCTCTCCTTTCTTTTGTCGATTGCCAAATTAAATGTCGCCGTTGTCAAATTAATGTCGTCTTGACAAATTATATGACACTAACATTAAATGTCTTTGATTGTCGATCGACTTTCCAATAATCTAAAGACTGATAGTCATTGTGTACTTTCGATTTATTTTTCACATTACTAAGTTTGGAAGACTAGGAGAATAATTTATCTTTGGTCTTATTAATTTCAAGTAATTTATACCAACAGGATTTATAGTCGTTTTATTTGCTGCGATCGCACTATCTAAAAAAATAAAGTAAGGTGGGCATTGCACTAAAGTACTAGCTTCGCGTCGCCCACCCTACTAATGACTAAAAACAAATGACCAAGAATAAATCTATACCCTTTCGTGGAAGGTACGATTAATTACATCCAACTGTTGTTCGCGAGTGAGTTTGATAAAGTTCACTGCATAACCCGATACCCTAATGGTTAATTGGGGATACAATTCGGGATGATCCATCGCATCAATTAAAGTTTCGCGATCGAGGACGTTGATATTAATATGGTGTCCTGTATCGTGGAAGTAACCATCGAGCATTCCTGCAAGGTTATTGGTTTTATTATCTTCCCCTTTACCCAAGGCTTCGGGAACGATGGAGAAAGTATAGGAAATACCGTCTTGAGCGTGTTCGTAGGGTAGTTTGGCTACCGATTCTAAAGCTGCGATCGCACCTTTGGTATCTCTTCCGTGCATAGGGTTCGCACCAGGGGCAAAGGGTTGACCTGCCTTACGTCCATCGGGAGTATTGCCTGTTTTCTTAC
>NZ_JBZNBU010000123.1:0-13732 GCF_058530065.1 Waterburya sp.
GGTACGGGAAGGGCAGGTGCGATCGACATTAATACTGATACTCTCAACTTTACTAATGGTTCGGCAATTACTGCTACTACTTTCGGGCAAGGAGATGCGGGAAATATTAATGTTACCGCCAGAGATATTACCATCGACCAAGAATTTAGCGGCATTTATAGTAATGTCGGTTTGACTAATGTAGCTTCTGAGTCTTTGGAACTAGAAACAGAAGGAGTAGTAGGCAATGCAGGAATTATTAATATCGATACTGAAAACTTAACTTTGCTCGATGGTGCAAGAATTATTACCACCAGCATCGCCCAAGGTGATGGCGGCACGATAAATATTAATGCTACAGGAACAGTATTATATCAAGGCATTGGAGAAACTCCTGTACCTGCTTTTGGCGGAGGAGTTGTAATTAGCGGTTCTTTTAGCCAAGTACAACAGGAAGGAGTAGGTAATGCGGGTTCGGTGAATATTACTGCCGATTCTCTTCGTTTATTTGATGTGGGCGCAGTCTTGACCGATAACAGTGGCGTGGGAGGAGATGCGGGAGATATCAATCTCGATATTGCCAATGACGTTGTATTAGATCGAGGGGCTTTAATTTTAGCTCAAGTACAAGAAGAAGCAGTGGGTAACGGTGGAGACATCATTATTAATGCCAACTCTCTAGATATAGGAGATGGTTCGTTTATCTTAGCTGATACCAGAGGTATAGGAGATGCGGGCAATATCGATATTAATGTAGAAGGAACGGTTTCCCTAACTGACGATCCAGAGACGGGAAATATTACTGCTATTTTGACAGAAGTTCAGCAAGGGGCTGTGGGTAATGCTGGAAATATCAACATTCAAGCCAATGCTTTAATTCTAGAAAACGGAGCTAATATAGCTGCTAGAACCAGAGGGGAGGGAAATGCAGGGGATATTTCTATTACTACTAATGAAGCTATTTCCTTACAAAATGGTTCGGGTATTATTAGTCTGGTTGACAATTTAGATTCTGCTGGTAACCCAATCGATCCAGTAAGAGGCAATGGTGGAAATATTACTATAACTACGGGAGAATTAAACTTAATTAATAATTCAGAAATTCTTGCTGATACTGCTGGTATTAGTCCCGATACAGATAATATTAGTAGCGCAGGGGATATCAAGATTGACGTTACGAGAGATATTAATCTCAGTAACGGCAGTCAAATTCAATCTCAAACTAGGGATGGTGCGATAGGAAATGCAGGAAATATAGAAATAAATGCTGGCGGTTCGTTTTTTTCTCGCGATGGCAATCTAATTTTGGCAGACTCTCAAGCTACGGGTAATGGCGCAAATATTACTTTTAACATTGGGGAGACAATTCTTTTAGAAGGTAGAGAAGAAAACGGTTTCCCTTCTCAGATTGTTGCAGGTTTGACCAGGGAAACTTCCAATGGTGAAGGGGGAACGATTGAAATTAATGCAGGGGAACTAATCATGCGCGATACTGCATTTATTTCTTCCAACACTGTAGAAGGTAGTATCGGTCAAGCGGGAAGTATTACTTTGAATGTAGGCAATTTAGATATATCTGAGAATGCTTTTATTAACGCCTTCACTGCTAACGATTCTGCTGGTGGTTCGATTCTAGTCAATGCCAATACTTTGAATTTTACTAGCGGTGGTAAAATATTTGCTGCTACCGATGGTGCGGGAGATGCAGGTAATATCGATCTGAATATTCGCGATCGCTTGACTCTCGATAATAGCGTCGAATCTACTGCGGAATTGGTAGAATTTCCCGAATCAGACCAATTATCCAATATTTTGCAACAGTCACCTAGCGGTATTTATGCCAATACAACGGAAAATGCTACAGGAGGCGGCGGTAATATTAATATTGGTGGTAATGCTGTTGATGGTGTAGTTTCAGAAAATGCCCCAGAACAAATTTTTATTACCAACAATGCCATTATCGATGTTAGTAGTTTGGGTGAAGGAAGTGGAGGTAATATTTTCTTGGCTGCCGACAACCTGGAATTAAATGGTAATACTGAAATTTCTGCTGCGACTCAATCTGGTGAAGGGGGAATTGTTAACCTAAAAATTGGCGATCGCCTGATCTTAGATAACAATAGTTTAATTTCTGCCGAAGCTTTTAACGATGCCGATGGAGGCAACTTAAACATCGATAGCAGATTTATTATTGCCTTTCCCAGCGGCAACAACGATATTTTGGCTAGTGCAGAAGACGGTATCGGCGGTAACATTAATATCAATACCGAATCCCTATTAGGCATTCAAGAACGTTCCACTACAAGCGATCGCACTAACGATATTAACGCCAGTTCTGATTTTAGTTTGGATGGTACTGTGGAAGTTAATATTTTGAACCTAAATCCCATTCAAGGGATTACTGAATTGCCCAGTAATGTAGTCGATACCCAACAAACCACAGCCCAGGCTTGTACTAATGCTGATTTTGCCAGTCAAAATAATTTTGTTGTTAAAGGTAGAGGTGGTACGATTGCTGCGCCCGATCTACCCTTAAAGTCTAGCAGCGTCATTATTGACGGACAAATCGAACAACCTGTATCGGCATCGGATATTCCCGAAGCTATTACTACTAGTAAAGGTAAAATTCAACCAGCTAGAGGCATCAAAGTAACCGATCGAGGAGAAATTATCTTAACGGCATATCGCACTAACAATTCAGGAGAACGTATTGCTTCTACTAGACAATGCTAAACGAGACGGGGTGACTAGGGGACGGGGTGACGGGGTGACTAGGAGACTTACTAACAACTAACAACTAACAACTAACAACTAACAACTAACAACTAACAAAATATAAATGACCTCTAAGTTGCCAAAGCCTACAGCCGATCTTGCAGCCGATAGCCAAAAAACAGAACGGGTTCAATGGTTGGAATCTCAGTTACAGACTTTGCGTCATAGTTTGAGGCGAGGACAGCAGGGTTTGGCTAATTGGCAGGGGGGAGAAATGGCAGTTTCCGCAGTACCAGGGGCAGGGAAGTCTCACAGTCTGTCGGTAGCAGCAGCAATTGCGATCGCTAGTAATCAATTACACAGTCGCCGTCAGTTGATTGTGGTTACCTATACTCGTTCGGCAGCAGCTAATATTAAAAGTAAGATTCGCGATCGCCTGAAGGATTTGATGCTTCCTCCTGGGGGTTTTGTGGTTCACACCTTACACGGATTGGCGTTGAATATTGCTAATTCTCGTCAAGAACTATCGGGTTTGAATTTAGATCGGGTTACCATTGTCGTACCCAATACAGGACATCGCATTATTCGTGGGGCGGTGGAAAGGTGGATCGCAGATCGTCCTTTGGAATATCAAAACCTGTTGGAAGGAATTCAATTTGATGGGGAAGAAACGGAAAGATTGCGCCGTCAGTCGGTATTGCGGACGGAAGTATTGCCCAGCCTAACGAATACGGTAGTGCGAGAAGCTAAAAGTTCGGGATTGCTGCCCGAAGCCTTAGAAGAGTTGAGCCATAATGCTAGGGATGAATATGGGATTTTAAAAATTGCCGCAGGATTGTACAAAGAATATCAACAGTTAATGCGATCGCAAGATTTGATTGACTATGACGATATGATCTTGGCAGCTTTAAAAGTGCTGGAATATCAACCGATGCGCTTGCTGTGGCAAAATCAAGTTTATGGTGTTTTTGAAGACGAGGCTCAAGATTCTAGTCCCTTACAAGAAAAATTAATTTCGATTTTGGCAGCTAGTGACGACGCTATTAGTTCTCCCAATTTAGTGCGGGTAGGCGACCCCAATCAAGCGATCAACTCTACCTTTACCCCCGCCGATCCGATTTACTTTAAATGGTTTTGCGAACAATGCGATCGCCAAAACAGCTTGACAACTATGAATCAAGCAGGGCGCAGCAGCGAGATAATTATTAATGCGGCAAATTTTGTTGTCTATTGGGTCAATCAACAATGGTCGAATAGAGAAGAAAAAAAAGATTTAGAAAGCTTGCCCTTCCGCGAACAAAAAATTATTACCGTCGATCCAGGAGATCCCCAACCCGATGCCAATCCTACTCCTGTAGCTAGTGGCGTTGTAATTACCAACCCCGATGATGTTTACCAAACAGTCAAACTAATTGGGGAAAAAGCGATCGCTTTATTTAAAGAACATCCCGAGCGCAATGCAGCTATTTTAGTGCGCGAAAATCGCCAAGGACGTTTCTTAGCTGAAGAATTAGCCTATTTGCAGAAAGAACATAATATAAAAATCTACGAAACCAACGAAAGCGATCGCTATTCCCAAATTCCTGGGGAAATCCTTACCTTATTACAATTTATCGATCGCCCCCACTCTCCTGACAACCTCAAGGCAGCTTTAGAAGTTTTACAACAGCGCAGCCTCATTCCCACCCAAGACTTAAACGCTTTAGCTACTTCCCCCGAAGAATTCCTCTACCCTACTGTCCTTGCAGCACCCCACAAACCTCAAGTAGAAGCAGCCCGTCGCTATTGCTGCAATTTACTCAGTGCGAGAATGGAATTACCCCACTATCAAATAATTCCTTTTTTGGGCATGACTCTAAAATATACGGGGTCAGAATTAGCCACCGTGCAAAAACTTGCCGAAAAAGTCGAAAAACAAATTATCGGTCGAAGTTCCATTAAAGCCAGTATCACCGCCCTAGAAGAAATAGTTACCGCCGAAAACTTTGAAGGAGTCGAAGAAGACAATGGCGATCGCTATACCCGTGCTGGACAAATAACCATCATCACCATGCACAAAGCCAAAGGACTAGATTGGGACTACGTTTTTATCCCCTTCCTCCACCAAGATATCTTGCCAGGACAACCTTGGATACCCAAAGCCAGCCAATTCTTAGGCAACTTCACCCTCTCAGAAGTAGCCCGCGCCCAAATTAGAGCGATCGTTCACCAACAATATCTAGGAGACACGCACCCCAAAACTATTCCTCTCCCCAAAGTAGCCTGGGACGAAGCAATTAAGCTCAAACAAGCCGAAGAATACCGCTTGCTCTATGTTGCCATGACTAGGGCAAAACGCCTCCTCTGGATGTCTGCTGCCCAATTAGGTCCTTTCCGCTGGAGTGTCTTTCGCCCCGATAATGGCAAAAGCTTGCAACAGAAAAAACCCTGTCCCGTTTTGCCTCCGCTAATTCGTTACTTGCGATCGCGCGATTGTTAATTGTTAATTGTTAATTGTTAGTCGTCAAACCCTCTTAGTCACCCAGTCCCCTAGTCCCCTAGTCCCCTAGTCCCTGTACCAAAAAATTTAGGTGGTGCTTCTAGGGTATAGACCGTAGTTTCAGATGCGATCGCCTGACGGATATAGAGAGGAGTTTGCAAGATCCCTAAAAGAGTAATACCGTCGATGAAGCGATATCCTCCAGTAGTTTTAGTTTTTAACAATTCGTCAATGGCTTCTGGTTGAGGCATGGTATCGATCGCATTATTAGAACACAAAGCAAATCCCCAAGCTCTTCCGTAAGATGGAGTGGGGGCAGATAAGGATGTGACGTTAGCAAACACCGCCTTTAAAGTATTGACCAAGCGAGCGTGACATTTTACTTCCGCAGGAGATATAGGACCTGCTTGTACCATCACATAGCCGCCAGGGTTGAGGACTTTATGTAGTTTTTGAAAATATTCTTTGGTAAACAGAGGAAAAGAAGGACCAGACTCGATCGGATCGCTCAAGTCGGAAATAATTATGTCCCAAGTCTCTTGAGTGTTATCTAAGATCTTTAAAGCATCGGCGATTTTTAATTCCACTCTCGGATCGTCAAAAGCATTTTGGTGCATTTCTGGTAGATGTTTTTGACAAGCCTCAACCACATCTCCATCAATATCGATCGTCGTTACTTTTTCAATGCTATTCCAGCGTAATATTTCGCGAATAGTCGCTCCTTCCCCACCTCCCAGCACTAAAGCTTTTTTAGGGTTTTGACAAGCGATCAAAGCAGGATGCACTAAAGCTTCGTGATAAATAAACTCATCCACAGTACAAGATTGCCATTTACCATCTAAGACCAATCCCTTGCCATACGCCCCCGTTTCCACGATATACATTTCCTGAAAGGGAGTTTTTTGATAAGCCAAAATCTTATTAACTCCATGAGTATAAATATCCCAAGGAGTTATATATTCATTAATCCACAGATCCGCTTTGAGTTCGCTACCAGACATTTTGTTCTATCAAACATCAATAAACCGTCTTTGATAGTAACAGAGAACAATTACAACAGTTATAAAATTAATTTTGCGAGACAGCGCGTTGCGGGTTCGTAACCCGTTGAAGCGACTGTCGAGGTTGTACGCTAATTATCTAGATTGTTTACAACTAGAAAGTTTTGCTTTAGAAAAAATTATTGTCATAATCTAAAAGATATATTCCACCATAAATTTCCAATTTAAAGTTGATGACCGATCTAAAAAATTGATTTTGTTTTCAGCTAAAAAAAAATTATGACTACTGTTTCTCCGAAATTAAAGCCTAAAATCGCCCAACAAGACAATGATTGGCGGTTATTTCTCAAATTAATTCCTTACGCTCGTCAAAGCAGAGGTACGTTAGTCATATCTTTGATTTTACTCATTCCACTGGCGATCGCTGGTTCGATTCAGCCTTTAATTATCGGTCAAGCTATTTCTTTATTAAGAGACGAACCTGTATGGGGTTTTATTAGTGGGGTATCTGTCGCCCAAGGAATTAATATTCTCTCTGGGTTATTGCTGCTGACTATTATCGTCAGATTGATGTTTGCTTCTTTGCAGGGTTATTTAGTACAAAAAATCGGACAAGAAATTACTGCCGAAGTTCGTCAGGATCTTTTTAACCACGTTACTTCTTTGGCTTCGAGTTTTTTTGATCGCACTCCCGTAGGAAGGTTAATTACTCGTATTGCTAGCGATGTGGAAGCTTTGGGCAATGTATTTGCTAGCGGTGCGGTAGGAGTTATCAGCGATTTTATTTCTATTGTGGCAATTGTCGTGATGATTTATGTCACCAATTGGAAACTAGCATCAATTCTGGTGTTTTTGTTAATTCCCGTTACCGCACTAATTATTTATTTCCAACAGCAATATCGCAAGGCGAATTACAAAGCTAGGGAAGAACTGTCTAAGCTCAATTCTATGCTGCAAGAGAATATTACGGGAATTAATATCGTGCAGCTATTTCAACGAGAAGTCTATAACGGCGAGATGTATCGCTCGATTAACGAACGCTATCGTACCGAAATTGATAAAACTATCTTTCATGACTCCGCCGTGTCTGCTACTTTAGAATGGATTTCCTTAGTTGCGATCGCAGCAGTACTGTGGTTGGGGGGAGTATTTATTCTCCAAGATAGTATGACTTACGGGGCGTTATCGGCTTTTATTCTTTATTCTCAAAGACTATTTAACCCCTTGCGTCAATTTGCCGATAAATTTACCATGTTTCAATCGGGATTTACGGCGATCGAAAGAATTACCGAATTATTAAACGAACCGATAGAAATTAGAGATAAAGTAATCTCTGTGGCTGACGGACACCGCACTTTACTTACAGATGGTAAAAATAACGCTCGAACTGGCGAAATTCGCTTTGAAAATGTTTGGTTTGGTTATAAAGAAGATGAATATGTGATTAAAAACCTCGACTTTACGATTAAACCTGGAGAAAAAGTAGCTTTAGTCGGACCAACTGGGGCAGGAAAAAGTTCGATAATTCGTTTGTTGTGCCGTCTCTACGAACCTAGTAAAGGCAGAATTTTAGTAGATGGCATTGATATTCGCGATATTCCTCAAGCAGATTTGCGTCGTTATATTGGAGTGATTTTGCAGGAAAGTTTCTTATTTGCAGGGGATGTTAAACGCAATATTACTTTGGGCGACAACTATTCTTTAGCAGAAGTCCAAGCCGCAGCTAAATTAGTTGATATAGATCGCTTTATTCAAGACTTGCCCGATGGCTACAACACTATCTTGCGGGAAAGAGGTACAAATCTTTCTGGGGGACAAAAACAACTTTTAGCTTTTGCTAGGGTAGCCATTCGCAATCCTCACGTCTTGATTTTAGATGAAGCAACTTCTAGTTTAGATGTGTCTACAGAGGCATCGATTCAATCTGCTTTAGACAAACTCCTCATCGATCGCACGGCAATTATTATCGCCCACCGACTTTCAACAATTCGCAATGTGGATAAGATTTTGGTTTTGAAACGAGGAGAGTTAATCGAGTCTGGCAGCCACGATGAATTATTAAGAACTGGAGGTTTATACGCTAGTTTGTATCAGTTACAGATGTTAGGGAATTAATTTTGGCTTGAATATTGCATGATTAAATGAAATCTAAAAAATAATGCTACACATAAGTAGGTGGTAACTAAAAACTAAGAACTAAGAACTAAGAACTAAGAACTAAAAACGATATCATTTGTAGCAAGCATTGACCTATTTCATATTAAAAGTAATATTAAGTAGTTATTTTCAGACGAGCCTAATAGTAAAATAGAGTTTTGGAGATCGATTTGTTTTTGAGAAGTTAATCGGAGAACCTCTGAGAAGTTAGTCCCAGTCCATTACCAGTTCCGCGACAGTTAACCATCAACCACTAACAAATGAAGATTCTCATTCTCTGTTCTATTTTTCCCTATCCCCCAACTAAAGGTAGAAAACAACTAAGAACTTTTCACCTGTTGGAATATTTGAAGACCAATCATCAAATTACTTTGGTTACTCGTCGCAGTGGAGAAGTTAGCGATCGCGAAATTACCGCCCTAGAACAACTTGTAGATCGATTAATTGTTTTTGCTCTCGATTCTAGCAGTCAGTCTTCGGGATCGATCGACAAAGCCAAGCGGTTGGTAACTTTTGTGACTCAAAATAAACCGCCAGATATTTTGGATAGTTATAGTCCAGAAATGGCAAAGTGGATTGAGGAAGCTATTGCCGAGGATACATTTGATGTTTTAGTCTGCGAAGATAATTCTGATGAGATTTATATCGATCGCCATTGGCATCAAAAGCTAAAAATTGTCCTCAATCTTCATTTTTCTGAATATGGTAAATACAAAAAACAATTAGCAGGGAATAGTTCGGACAACGAACTTAAAAATAGAATCAATTTAAGTTTGCGCAAACGTTACGAACAAAATTATTTAGCTAAATTTAGTTCTATTGTCACTGTTTCTAGTCAAGATAAACATATTGTCAAAGAATTAGAACCTGAAAGTGAGGTGACTCTAATTCCCAATGGAGTCGATCTCCAGAAATTTTCTCGTCGCATCACCAATCAAGGAGGTCAGAGAATTGTCTTTTTCGGCAATATGGATCGAGATGTCAATATTGATGCGGCTCGTTTTTTGGCATTAGAAATATTTCCCGCAATTCGCGATCGCTATCCCGAAGCAGTATTAGAATTAGTCGGTGCTAACCCTACTCCAGAGATTGCCGAACTAAATGAATTACCTGGCATTGTGGTTACGGGAAAAGTAATTGACGTTCTAGAATATCTTCATTGGGCTACAGTCTGTGTCATACCAATTCGTCAGGGATATGGTTTACGCAATCGTACCCTAGAAGCGATGGCATCGGGAATACCAGTGGTGGGAAGCGATCGCGCTTTGCAGGAGTTTGAAGTGGATGGTACTACTGTGCCGTTAAGGGCAATGCGGGCTAATAGTTTGGCTGAATATATTTATGCGATCGGGCGTTTGTTTTCCGAACCCAAGCTGCGGGAGAAGCTGTCAGAAAACGGACGAGCTTTTGTCGAACAGGAATATACCTGGGACAAAGTAGGGGAAAAATACGAACGAGTATTGGTGAATGAGTAATGAAATTGTGTCAGGTGGTTCGCACTCTATTATTTCAGAATTTATTGCTAGATTGCGCCAGCAAGTTCGATTAGGAATACAAGACTGTTGGCGAGATGTTACTGAGTCGGATATTACCAATCTAAAAAGAGATCTTTCAGAGTATGCCATTGCTGAAGTTAATCAGAAGGGTTATTTGGTATTTCCCCCAGGAAGAGAAGTTAAATGGTTGGCACAAAAGATAGTTATTCCCCCAGCTTTGCAAGACTATCCCTTAGCTGGCTTGTCTTTACGCTTAGTTTTAACTTGGTGGGCGGAAGAAGCGCAGATTTATCTCAATGGGAAATTGGTACAAGAAGGGGATTTATTTGATTCTTCCGCCAGGATATTAATTACGGATGATGTTAAACCAGGAGCAGAATATCTAATTATTATTCGTTTGGTTAGTCCCAATCATGATATCGGAGCATTAATGCGATCGCATTTAATCTACGAAAAACCCTATGCCTTAGACAATATCGATCCTGGTTGGTTGGGAGATGAGTTGGATATTTTGTCTAGATATCTAGACAAATTTGAGCCAGAGAAGCTAGACCGATTAACAGAAGAATTAAATAAATTTGCTTGGAATAATATTAACCATGGCGATCGCTTTACCCAAGATTTGCAGCAGTTGCGATCGCATCTTATTCCTTGGGGAGAAAATATCAAACAGCGTGGTTTTAATTTATTGGGACACGCCCATCTAGATATGGCTTGGCTATGGACAACGACAGAAACCAAGGAAGTGGCACAGCGTACTTTTAAATCTGTAATTAGCTTACAGGAAAACTATCCCACTTTAATTTTTGGTCATACTTCCCCTGCCTTGTATCAATGGATCGAACGAGATAATCCCGATCTGTTTAAAGCAATCCAAAATGCCGTCCAACAACATAAATGGGAATTGTTGGGGGGGATGTGGATCGAACCCGAAACTAACCTAGTCAGCGGCGAGTCTTTAATACGGCAATTAATTTACGGACAACAATACTATCAAGAAAAATTTGGCGAGATTTGTCAAGTAGCTTGGCTGCCCGATAGTTTTGGCTTTACTTGGCAATTACCCCAGATTTTAAAACAGTGTGGCATCGAATATTTTGTTACGGGCAAACTCCACTGGAACGATCGCACTAAATTTCCTCATGGTTGTTTTTGGTGGGAGTCTCCCGACGGTACGAGGATTTTAACTTTAATGTCTCCTCCCAACGTTACGGGAGTAATGGATACTAACCCCATGACGATGATTGATTATGCCCTCGATTGGGAAAGTCAAACGGGTTTGCAGGAAATCTTTTGGCTGCCAGGGGTAGGCGATCATGGAGGAGGACCAACTAAAGATATGTTGGAAGTCGCTCGGAAGTGGGATAATTCACCATTTTTTCCCGAAATTAAATTTACTAAAGCGATCGACTATCTAAATAAAATTGACTCTGCACCGATACCTACTTGGCAAGACGAACTATACCTAGAACTACATCGTGGTTGCTATACGGTACGTGCCGATCAAAAGCAATATAATCGCTACTGCGAACGACTGCTTTATGAGGCGGAGTTATGGACGAGTTTGGCAACTTTGCTTTGTGGAGACTATATATATAAGCAGCCACTATTTTCCAATCTAAGTAGGATATTAGAAAAAGAAGCTTTTTGTCAAGAAGACTGGGCGCAATTAATTGATATAGCCTGGAAGAAAGTTTTATTCAATCAGTTTCAC
This sequence comes from Waterburya sp., assembly GCF_058530065.1. Taxonomy (NCBI): domain Bacteria; kingdom Bacillati; phylum Cyanobacteriota; class Cyanophyceae; order Pleurocapsales; family Pleurocapsaceae; genus Waterburya; species Waterburya sp. The sequence goes on from NZ_JBZNBU010000123.1 coordinate 11,542, forward strand.
GACATCTTGCCAGGGACATCTATCCCCGAAGTATTTGTTGAAGCAAACCGAGATTGGCAAGCAGCAATAGAAATAGGAGAAAATTTATTAGACTGGGGCTTAAGGGCGATCGCATCATCGATTCAACTGCCAAATTCCCCTCAAGAGAATGCCAAACCAATAATTGTGTTTAATTCCCTGAACTGGATGCGATCGCAAGAGGTAACTATTGAAGACGAAATACTAAACAATAACAATCTAAATTTTTGGATTAGCGATCGATCGGATAATAGTCTAGCTATTGATAGTAAATTAAATGAAAGCAAACTAACTTTTTTAGCTAAAAATATTCCTGGCATTGGATATAATTTGTATTGGCTATGTTGGAAAGAAGGAGATGATCGAACTGGGAGACTGGGAGAAAGGCGATTCGGTTCGCCGCATCTGTGGGAGACGAGGAGACTGAGAGATAAGTTTGAGTTAGCAAATAGTTATTTACAAGTAGCTATTAATTCTGATACAGGAAATATAGATAGTATTTTTGATCATAGAAATCAAAGAGAAGTATTATTCAAGCCTGGCAACGAATTGCAATTCTTTACCGATAAAGGACAATATTGGGATGCTTGGAATATCGATCCAGAATACGAACAAAAAAGATTAGCTGATGCAGAATTAAGATCGATTGAATGGATCGAAGTAGGATTAACTAAAGGGATTAGAGTAATTAAAAAATTTAATAAATCTACTTTTACTCAAGACTATATTTTAGAAAGAAATGCCAGGTATTTAAAGATAGTTAATACTGTAGATTGGCAGGAAACTCACGTGATAGTTAAAGCAGCTTTTCCTCTGACTATCAAAAGCGATCGCGCTACCTATGAAATCCCCTGTGGAGCGATCGAGCGATCGACTCAACCCCAGACAGAAGCAGGAAAAGCCAAATGGGAAGTATCGGCATTAAATTGGGCAGATATTACCGATGAAAAGCAAAACTACGGGGTTAGTTTGTTAAGCGATTACAAACACGGCTATGACGTTAAACCTAATCAATTGAGATTAACTTTATTGCGCGCTGCTACTTGGCCCGATCCTCAAAGCGATCGCGGTATTCATCATTTTACTTATGCTATTTATCCCCATCAAAGCGATTGGAAACAAGCCAAAACAGTCAATCAAGGATACGAATTAAATACACCACTAAAAACTATTATTTTAGATAGCCAAAAAAAACATAATAAAAGTAAAAATAACTTACCAGCTACCAATCAACTTCTAACAATATCTCCCGAAAATGTAATTTTAATGGCATTAAAATTGTCAGCAGGAAAAGAACTAATTGCCCGCTTTTACGAAGCCCAAGGAGAAAATAGTACTTTGGCGATAACCAGTGAGATTAATTTACAAATTCATAGCTTAGTAGACTGTTTAGAAAATTACGAGCGATCGCTAACAACTAAACCATTAGCAGTACAGCCTTACAAAATTTTTACTTGTAGATTGCTAAATTAAATGTGTCTGAAATTTAATTAGCTACATAATGAATTTAAAATCATTAATTATCCCTGGTTCGGTGCTAATAAATCTTTTTTTAATTTATTGGATTTACCAAACTCACAAAAAAATATCTGTTCTAGATCGGGAAAGGTCTTTACTTTACAATCGGATGGCGATCGTAAAAGCTCTAAACTTTGAAGAGCCTCGATATACAGTAGAACGATTAGATTGTAATAAATTAAGCTTGAGTGAAAATTTTGGTAAATTTGAAGATTGGTCGATTCCTATTACCAATACAGAATACCAAGCAGGAGAAAACTATATCTTATTTGTCAACAATAGTGAAGACAGTAATATACTCAGAACTTGGAATCCACCAGGAGAAACCGATCCTCAGAGTTTTGGTAATTCAGTCTCTAGCTCAGAAAGTGAATATAAACTGATAGTCAAAGATCCCAAGGCTGTTAGAAGCATAATGTCACATATTAACGGTGTAAAAGAAAAGTGTCAGAGCTAAAAGATGTTTCTAAACCGTAGCCAGTTTGAAATTTGGAGTTTTTAAGATATCTGTTCGTAAATAGGGTTTGCTGAAAAAGGTGGAAACACTTGTCAAAAAAGAACTTGAAGCTGATTAAGTACTATTCAAATCCAGGAAAAACTGGGATAATTGCTCAAAACCCTTGCACCTTTGGCTGGAAATGTATAGAAATACAAA
>NZ_JBZNBU010000124.1:0-8203 GCF_058530065.1 Waterburya sp.
GCCCAGAACACGAAGCTGGGCTTGCCCCGTTTGGCTCGGGGTAAACGGCTTTGCGAGAAACAAAATCCCAACAATATTAAGTGCAACTTCAAGGAGAAATGGTATAACATCAAACCTAATAAATACCTGAGTTTTCTTTCTGTTCCTCTTTCAACAGCCATACAATACTAATAAGCAAAATTCAAGCTACTAAAGAGAAGTGACGCGATGAACCAACAGTGCATGATTCCTGTAATCAAAACGGTCGAGGATTATCAAGCTTATCGTATCAGTCCCAACGATACTAATCGTTTGGCAATTATTTTCGATCCTGATAGTGCCAACGATTCTTTAACCGTCTGCGTGGAAATATTTGAAGTGGGTAGCGAAACTCCCCCTCATCGTCATAACTTTGCGGTAGAAATGTTTTTTATCCTCAAGGGTGAAGGAATAGCAGTTTGCGATGGAAAAGAAACATCTCTGCGTACTGGGGATAGCGTCTTAATGCCCAAAACAGGGACGCATTATCTTAAAAATACTGGCAACGAACGTCTCTATGCTCTCTGTATGATGGTGCCAAACGAAGATTTTTCCGAATTAATTCGCAATGGTATTCCAGCACCTTTAGACGAACAAGATTTGAAAGTGTTATCTCGAATTAAATGACTAAAATTAGCGAACAAGAGAATATTTCTTTAATTACTAAATTTCGCTTCAAATCTTAGTTTTTCAGCAAGCCTCAATTATAGTGCTGCGATCGCCATATTCGTAGCTGCAATATCTTTGTTAGGGGTGATTTTAACGGCTATTGTGGCTAGGGGGTTTTGGCGATTAATTCCTATTCTGGTAGGGATAGTTGTGGGATGTATCATCTCTCTGCCCTTAGGTTTAGTCGATTTCAGTCCAGTAGCCCAAGCATCTTGGCTAGCTGTTCCTCGCTGTACTACACCCAGTTTTAGTTTAACCGCTATTTTATTTATATTACCTGTGGCGATCGCATTTTGCTCAAAGCTGTGAGCTATTATAATTGTCGTCTATTTTGTTGGAATTAAGATTCCGCACCAGATTTCTATGACCAGCACAGTCACAACCATAAAGTTCGATCGCCTTATCTCCTTCTCGATCCATTTGAGCTGCGGTTTCAGCATCATAAGCACTACAACCACAGCCTACAAAAGGATAGTCTGTCTCACTTTCAGGAATTTCAGCAATTTGACTATCCAATTCGGGAGCAGTAAAAACATACTCTTTGGCACTAACGGAATTAGTTCCTAATAGAGATAACACTATAGAACCAGAACAGCCTAAAGTAGTCAGTAATTTTTTATTCATTATTTCCTCTGGAGAAATTAAAAGTCAATTATATCTTGTTAAAAATTAATTGTTGAGTAACTACTAACAATTATCAAAAGCTATAAATTAGATAAATTAACAATTAGACCGATCGCAGCAGCATTATAGTCCGTAGCATTGCCATTGGTGGCGTAGGAAAGTTCGTTATCGGCATAACTAAGATATTCTCGATGATAATGAGCTATGCCATCTTGAGCTTGACCATTTGCTCCAGAAACAACCAAACCAGGAATTTTGATTTGTTTGGCTCTAGCATAGATATTACTGAGATATCGAACTGAATTTTTCCCTACATCGGTAATAAAAGTTTGATTAAAATGATTGCTCCCCAAAAGGTAATTTAATTGAGCTATGGCAGCATTAAGGTATTGGGTATTGTTGGTTATTTGATAGGCATTAACTAAAACAATTCCCGCTTCGGCGATCGCTCTATTCGACCCCCAGATAAAGCGATCGCTAGCGATTTGGTAAGGATTTTGCTGGGTTATTTCTAGAAGAGAATCTGCCTTTTGTTGGATTTTGGTTTTAATTTTCTGAATAATGGTTGCTGAAGTCGGCTGAATTTGTTGTTGTAAATAGTTAGTCATGCCTAAAATAGCAGGATCTTTCCAGCTAAAGGAATTGATTTCTAGATTGTCTAGATTAGCGGCAAAATAATTGGCAAATTTACTATTTCCCGTAGTGATATATAATTCTGCTGCTGCCCACAGGCGATCGTCAACATCTATAGTGAGGCTTTTTTCCTGATTGTGTTCTGAAGCCAAATATTTATCCGATCCCAAATCATCATCTTCTTGCCAATCAACTAGCATTTCAGGTTGGGTTGCTAAATATTCCCAAGCAGAGTTTCCCGCAATTAAATAGCGCTCGGCTTTTGCTGGCTCGACCGATGCAAAATTACGACTGGCGATCGCCATTACCGCAGCAAATTTAGCCGTTTCGGGGGTTGAAATACCGTAAATATAACGGGGTTGAATATCTTCATCGGGGGCTAAACCTAACGCCCAAGTAGTACCGCCTACCTTACGATATACCGCACCATCATCCCGCTGCATTTTGAGCAACCAGTCTAAAGCCAATTCCATTTCGTCTAATAAGTCGGATCTGCCATTGTTACTTTCGGGAATATTTAATTGACTGTCGGGAAATAGGGCGGGATTTTTTTCGTAGAGACTTAATAAACGACCAATCGTCACCGCAGTTGTGGTGACATACTTGTTATAAGAACCGCCATCGTGCCAGCCACCAACGACATTTAAAGTTTTGTTAGTCTCAGAATGGGCAACAATTCCGTCTTGCAGGTGACAGGGAGGATGAGAGATGCCCGAAACAGGATCGTCAATTTCTACTCCACAACGCATTAGATAATAAGAGCGGAGTAGTTTAACTAAACTATCTTGATAGATATCTTCGCCAATAGCAAAAGGTGCGGACTCCAATTTTTGGCTGCGGAGATAATAGTTACCTGGCTGAGTAATCTGACTGAGATCGATAGTTGCGATCGCTTCTTGATTGTTGGGATCTATTTTGGCTGGGGCAACAGTTAGAGTGGTAACTTCTCGATCGGTATCGCGATCGATTAATTTAATGTTATTTGGGTATGATTTTGTCGGGTTTATTAGTTTATTATCTCTAAAAAAAGCTATTTTTTGCCATTGGGGTAAATATCCTACTTGATTGACTACTATATCTGACTTTTTATTGAATATACTTCTTTTAGATAAATTTTCCAAATCGCTATCTAGACCGAACAATATACCAGTTAAAACAATAGCCAAGATTGCCAATAAAAAATAATTGTTCCATCTAAATTTCATAATTTATTTAAAGTTCATTGCCAGCTATTAGATTGTAAAACTCTTGTAATTGTTCCCGCACAATCTTTACATCAAATTCGAGCAATTGGTTTCTGAATCGACATCATCCTACTACTTGATGAAAATTTAGATTAGAAGTAAAAAACCAAAAACACTTTGTTTCAGGATTTTACTTAACCAGGGGAATCGCTGTTCCTTGAAAAAACGTTACTTTACTGGGGATTCGATCTAAAATATTTTTTCTGAGGACTTTATCAAAATTAAACAAATGACAGAAAAATCGCCGATTCCCGTAGTAGTCAATGGTGCTTTGGGTCAAATGGGCAGAGAAGTAATTAAAGCCGTATCCCAAGCCGAAGATATGATGTTAGTCGGTGCGGTAGACCTCAATCCTAAATATTTAGGTCAAGATATTGGCGAAATTATTGGTATCGGAGCATTAGAAGTTCCCGTACTCAACGATCTACAAAGCGTTTTGGTCTTAGCTACTCAAGAAAAAGTCCAGGGAGTAATGGTAGATTTTACTCACCCCAGTAGCGTTTATGAAAATACCCGTAGCGCGATCGCCTATGGAGTCCGCCCCGTAATCGGAACTACAGGGTTAACGGAGGAACAACTAAAAGATTTGGGTGAATTTGCCGAAAAAGCCAGTACTGGCACTCTAATTATCCCTAATTTTTCTATTGGTATCGTATTGCTCCAACAAGCTGCAATTACTGCTTCTAAATATTTTGATCATGTAGAGATTATCGAACTGCATCACGATCGCAAGGCTGATGCTCCTAGTGGTACGGCAATTAAAACCGCTCAAATGCTGGCAGAAATGGGTAAATCATTCAATCCTCCCAAAGTCGAATCCAAAGAAACAATGGAAGGGGCTAGAGGTGCTACTGCCGAGCAAAATATTCCCATTCATAGCGTTCGTTTGCCTGGTTTAATCGCCCACCAAGAAGTTTTATTTGGCTCTCCAGGAGAACTGTATACTCTGCGTCACGATACGAGCGATCGCGCTTGTTATATGCCTGGAGTCTTGCTTGCTATTCGCAAGGTTACCGAACTTAGTTCTTTAGTTTATGGTTTGGAGAAGATTTTGTAGGGATTAAAAATTAAATTTATAACTATCTAAAATAAAAGAGAGGGGGTTGATTCCCTCTCTCTGCCGCCTTGTGGCTGGTTGTTGTTTTTTTGATTTTGTTTTTTGAGTTTATTACGCAGCATTTGTTCTCTTTTGCGTAGCTGTCTGGCTCTAGCCGAGCCGCCTTTGCCTTTGTCGTTACGCCCCCGTTTACGAGGAGACTCCCAACGTTTGAGTCGTTCTACCATAGTTATTTAGTTTTGAATTTCCACAGTCTTACTTATTGTAGCACTTGATTTAATTTTCCACTACGAAATCCTTCTAAATCGAGAGTGACATAAACAAAACCCAAGTCTTGAAAAGCTTTGACTAATTGGGGTAAATCTACTTTTTGAACAAAGCCAGCAATATCTTCAGCGGGTAACTCAATTTTTGCCGTATCTTCAATCGATCGCACGCGCAAGTTTTGATAGCCCAATTTACGCAAGTATATTTCTGCCCTACCAACTCTTTGCAATTTAGTTACAGTAATAGCTTCCCCATAAGGAAAACGGGAACTCAAACAAGGTTGGGCTGGTTTATCCCACCAAGCCAACCCCAAACTGCGAGAAATTTCTCTCACTTCCATTTTACTAACTCCCACTTCGGCTAAAGGCGATCGCGCACCCCGTTCCTTTGCTGCTTGAATGCCAGGGCGATAGTCTTGGAGATCGTCGGCATTTACGCCATCCACCACATAAGGATAACCGCGCTTGAGAGCTAAAGGCTTTAAAGTATCGTGTAGTTCGCTTTTACAAAAATAACAACGGTTTGTGGGGTTAGAAGTATAGTCGGGATTATCCATTTCATGAGTCTCAACTAACTCATGTCTAATACCAATTTGTGCTGCTTGAGTTTGAGCGTCAATTAATTCCTCTGGCAGTAAAGAAGGAGATACTGCCGTCACTGCCAAAGCGCGATCGCCCAAAACATCATAGGCTATTTTTGCCACTAGGGTACTATCAACTCCACCAGAATAGGCAATTAGAGCCTTGTCTGTACTTCTAAATAACTCCTTTAACTGTTCTAACTTGCGATCGCTCATTCCCTAAGCTCAAATAATTGTTAACTAATGTATATGGTATCGAAATTCGGGTAGTTAATTGTCGATCGCTTGAATTTATCAGACAAATAATTGTCCATTGTCCATTGTCCACTGTCCATTATGAAATGCCCTATGTTTTACTGGGATAGATCGAATTGGATAAAGTCTATTATTTTCCCTTTGCCCTTTCCCCCTTAACCTAACTTCTATGACTCGTAATAGTTGGATAGTTATCTGTCTGGCGTATATTATTGGCTTACTATCTACTAATTTATTTGCTGTTTCCATTTCGGGTTTGACAGGACAACAATTATTTCTGGCGAACTCCTTGATACTAGGGATTACTTTCGTAAGTGCGATTGCGCAGCTAGCCGTAGGCATCGCAACTCAGAAATCAAGAATATCCCTTCGAGTTTGGTGCGGTGCTGCCATAGTAGGTATTTTGGCTGTCTTTTATTTTCAGTTACGCCTTCCTCAACCCAAAATTGATGATATTGTCTACCAAGTACCCATTGAATCGGAAGTAGTCATAGTAAAAGGGAAAGTTCTTAATGAGCCTAAATTAAATAGCAGCAATAAGCTTAAGTTTTGGTTGCAAGCATCCCAGGTTAACGCGCAAAAAGTATCGGGAAAACTTTATACAACTATCCCCTTATTGCAAGGTACGGGAATCGATTTAGGAGAAGAAATTAAGCTAAAAGGCATTTTATACAGCCCTCAAGGTGCTGCATTACCTAACAGTTTCGATTTTCAAGCATATTTAGCCCGTCGGGGAATATTTACGGGAATGCAAGGATTAGAAATCTTAGAAAGTTCTAATTCCGAACCTGTTTGGGGATGGTGGAAACTGAGACGACGTATCGTACGCAGCCATTTAAAAGGTTTGGGCAGTCCTCAAGGACAACTACTCAGTTCGATGGTTTTGGGGCGCAAAGCCGTAGATCTTCCCACGGAGATTCGCGATCGCTTTATTGAAGCAGGGTTAGCTCATGTTCTGGCTGCATCTGGGTTTCACGTCTCTTTGCTCTTGGGTTTGGTGCTAAAACTTACCAGCCGTCTGGCTGCCAAAACCAGATCTCTGGTGGGAGTATCGACTTTAATTATCTATCTAGGATTAACTGGAGTTCAAGCTTCGGTATTGCGAGCCTGTTTGATGGGATTGGCGGTATTGCTAGCAATAGCTTTAGAAACGAAAGTGAAGCCTTTGGGTTCTCTTTTATTAGTAGCAATGCTGATTTTAATCTTCAATCCCTTATTAATTGGAGATTTGGGTTTCCAACTCAGTTTTTTAGCAACTTTTGGTTTAATTGCAACCATGCCAGCACTACAAGCTAGGTTAGATTGGCTACCCCCTACAGTTGCTAGTTTAGTTGCCGTACCTTTAGCTGCTTCCATTTGGGTATTGCCTTTACTTTTCTATCAATTTAACGTGGTAGCAACCTATAGCATTATCGTCAATATCCTTTGCACCCCTTTAATTGCGATAATCAGTCTGGGGGGAATGATAAGCGCGATCGCCAGCTTAATGTTGCCAGCTATGGGTAGTGCGATCGCTTGGCTATTGTCTTATCCCATGACAATGTTAATTGCTGTAATTAACTTTTTTGTTGATTTACCAGGGAGTTCGTGGGCGATCGGACAAATTTCTTTAAGTATTTTATTAATTATCTATGGCTTGCTAATTGCAGTGTGGTTACAACCAACATGGGGCAAACAGTGGAAACTATTTGTTTTATTCGCTTTAACGATAATTATTTTTCCCGTCGGCTACAGACATTTTAATTTAACTCAAATTACTATTTTGCCTACCAAATTAGAATCAGTAATTATTATTTGCGATCGCGGTCAAACAATTATGATCGATAGCGATCGTCCTAAGTCTTTTCAATATACAGTGCTGCCATTTCTTAAGAGACTAGGTATCAATCGCCTAGACTATTATCTCAACTTCAATCGCAACCCCAAAACAGAATTTTCCCCCCCAGGCGATCGCATTTCTCTCAAAAACACTATTAATTTGCCAGACGAAATCACAACCAACTCTTTGACAATATCTTATCTTCACGATTCAATTTTAAAGCTAGAATCTCTAGAAGCAATTTGGTTAGTAATTAGTAAGAGCAAAAAAGACAATCGACAACTTTTAGAATCTATTCGATCGAACAACGATCGTCAAAAACCAATATATTTAATTAGTCCCGATTACAATCCAGAATTTTTACAACTCAACCCTAAGACAATCATTACTTATGAGCCTGTAAATTTCCACTCCCAACAAAAGAGCGATCGAATCAATTTTTACAGTCTCCGACAAAGTGGGGCGATCGCGTGGACTCCTAAACTTGGTTTGCACTTAATCCGAACAAGGCAATTTGATAGTATTTTTTAATAATTGACTAGCCATTTACTGCCAAATCTCAGTAAAATAACTTTGGAGACTTCGCGTACTCACCTGGAGAGGTGGCAGAGTGGTTGAATGCGGTGGTCTCGAAAACCATTTCAGGGTCAAACCTGACGGGGGTTCGAATCCCCCCCTCTCCGCTTTTTGTTCTTTTTGTCTCTTCACAAATTAAACGTCGTTGTTCGCACAATATTGTCGCTTTTAACAATTTAATTTCGCGATTCAACGCAATGCTGTCAGAGTTATAGTCATTCTAATTAATTTCCTCATGAATGAACTTGTCCTAATCTAACTTTGTACGGCTATATTTCCTCTTATCGGTTTTACCATTGAATCATTTCAATAATTGAGCTTTTGCTAATTCTTCCTAAATTTTTCCAAAAATAAGTAGTCGTGCCAAATTAATTGACTAGTGAAGGATAGGTAGTGAGTAGTGAGTAGTGAGTAGTGAGTAGTGAGTAGTAAGGTGATCGGCCGGCCCGGCTCCGTGTCAA
>NZ_JBZNBU010000125.1:0-2333 GCF_058530065.1 Waterburya sp.
ACATCTTCTGGTTCTAATTTGCCGTTAGAGGCGATCGCTCTGGTTAAAACTCTTCTAATTCTTTCTAAGGACAAACCTCTAGCAGCCCTGACTAGTTCGTCTATTAGTTGAGTAGATAAGTTTTGCCCTGTGGCTGAGATGAGGCGTTCGATTTCGGTTTTAATTTCTGGTGCGGAAGGGAGAGCAAAATCGACTACGGTAATGACTTCAGTTAATTCGGCAGGAATTTGTACTTGAGGGGCGATGATAATAATGTTTTTAGGTTGAGATTTGAGTGTTCTAGCTAAGTTACGCAATTCGCGAGATATAGCAATATCTTCTAAAAAACGTTGAAAATCTCTTAAAATAAACACTCCACCAGCTTTAGGAGACATCTTACTAATAAATTCTAAGGCTTGCAAGGGATTGCGCTTGCCGTAGCCCGTATTATTGGGATTATCTTGATAGCCGTTAACAAAATCCCAGATAAAAATATTACGCTTGCCCAATCTTTCTGTCGCTGTGGCGATCGCTTTTTCTGCCCTCTCTTCTTCGTTAGTGGGAAGATAAATTAACGGATAACAAGCTCTTAATAGGAGAGTAAACTCTTCTGCAAAATTCATTATTTATATGGACTAGTTAGGGTTTGCTACAAATGATATCGTTTTTAGTTTTTAGTTGTCGTTACTGCCCTAACTGCTTTTAATTATTGCTAATTTATCCGTTACGTACTTATATAAAGGTTGATTGTTTTGTTGTTTAAATAATTTTGCTGCTATTTCGAGATTGGCGATCGCTTGATCTTTTTCGCCCAAAGTTTGGTAAACCAAGCCCAAATTACCGTAGGCTTCGGCATAATTCTCTTTTAAACCGATCGCTTTTTGATGATCGGAGATTGCTGATTGATATGCTTCAACTTTGTTGTGAGTAATAGCCCGATTGTAATAGGCTTCGGCGTAATTCGGATTTAGCTCGATCGCTTAAGAGAAATCGGCGATCGCTTTTTGATATTCTTGAGTAGCTAAGTAAGTAGTACCGCGATTGTAATAAGTAGGTGCGTGGTTAGAATTCCTGGCAATTACCTTGGTATAGTCGGCGATCGCTTTATCGTATACCTTGGTTTTATGGTAAACATTAGCGCGATTGTAATAGGCTTCTAAATCTTGGGGATTAAGTTCGATGGCGCGATCGTAGTCGTCTACCGCTGAACTATATTGTTTGACTAAATTGTAGCTGCTGGCACGATTGTAATAGGCTTCGCTATCTTCGGGATTGAGACGGATTGCTTCGGTATAGTCAGCGATGGCTTTATCGTGTTGTTTCAAGCGATTATGAACGATACCACGATTAAAATAAGCCACTTGATAGTCAGGATCTAAAGCAATGGCGCGATCGTAGTCGGCAATGGCAGCAGTATTCTCCTGGAGATTTTGATAAATAGTACCGCGATTAAAATAAGCTTTAGCATAATTAGGGCAAAGTTTGATAGCGCGAGCGTAATCAGCAAGGGCTTCTCGATTTTTACCCAGTTTTCCCCAACCATAAGCCCGCAGCATATAGGCTAAAACCGCATTAGTATCCTGCTGAAGAATGGCATCGAGATCTTGAATTCCCGCAGTATAATCCTGTTGCTCGAAATAAAGTTCGCTCCTGCGATAATAGGCTTCTAGATTATTAGGATCTTGTTTAATAGTTTGTTCTAAGTCTGCAAACATTTCTGATTAATTTTATTAATATTTAAAAGCTTAATCTATAAGTCGATCGTGATCGCAGGTTTATTGGGGGAAATCCGTTAGTTTGGAAGGATGATTTGTCTAAAACAATTACCCTGAAAGAATTAATGAACAAGTTACCTCCTTGGATACCCAACTTTAATGCTTGGATGAGTGCGATCGTTTTACTGCTATTGGTGCGAGGTATGAAATATTTGCTGCGAACGATAGTAGCAAACACCGACTATCGCTGGCTGAAAATACTTTCTCTCAACAGTCATGCCATACTCTACTTGCTAATTATTTTATCTCCCATTGCCATCATCGCAGTCGCCCATCACATCTTACATATTGGTTTGGATCTATTTTTTCCCGATAGCCAAACTCCAGAAATGTCGGGCAGGAAATTTTGGTTTCCTGGTTTGATGAGTTGGTGGGAAGGATTATACGGCTGGTTGGCGATCGCTGTTACAGCAATTGTTAGTACTATAATTGGCGTAGTTATTTTTAATCCTAATTACTATTTAACCGCAATGAACCATTGGTGGTTGGGAACAAATAACTTTTTTACTCCATTAATGTTGATTAGATTAATTTGCGCTGCTTATTTATATCAATTCGAGCAATTAGTCAGACATCACT
>NZ_JBZNBU010000126.1:0-7022 GCF_058530065.1 Waterburya sp.
TCAATATTTTTTTCAATAGCACCAATTTTTTGTACTGCATCAATATCCCTGTCGAACAAGGCTTGGTGGCTAGCCACCAAGCCTTGTTCGACAGGGATATTGATGCAGTACAAAAAATTGGTGCTATTGAAAAAAATATTGATATATATTATCGGCAGATCGAATCAGATTGCGCTACTTTGATGACTTTGCAAGCACCTGTAGCTCAAGATCTACGTCTATTAAGTGCCTTGATGCAGCTGGTCAGAGATTTAGAGCGTATTGGCGATTATGCTGAAGATTTGACGGAGATGGCAATTAAACTAATGAAATATCCTCCTCATTTTGCTTTAGAGGAAATAGCTCAAATGTCCGAACACGCTCAATTGATGCTAGCCACTAGTTTAGTCGCCTTAGCCGATCTCGATCCCAGTGCAGGAGCGAGAGTCAAAGAAATGGACGATATTGTCGATGATGCTTACGATCGCCTTTACAATGTCATCGCTTTTCAAAAAGATATTTCAGGGTTTATCGAACCCATCCTTTTAATCGGCTTAACTATTCGCCATTTAGAAAGAATGGCAGACCATGCAACTAATATTAGCCAAAGAGTGACTTATATTGTCACTGGTAAACGGAACTAAAACTAAATCTGTCTTAACCAGAGCTTTACATTAATATAACTGCCCCATTAGCTTGCTCCTCTAGTATGTATCGTGCAGCAGACAAGACTTAGTATTTTCAATTTTAGTGAAATTAGCATCTGTTACTTAAGCAAAAAGACAATTACTTATTAGTAATCCTTATCATTATGATCTGGGCTATCTCGTCTATAATAGTATTCAAACAGGGAAACAGAAAGAAATTTTACTGTTTCTCCATCTGCCATAATTGAGAATATTTTTGACTGGTGTGCGATTATCAAAATGTCACGACTTTTTGTTTATCTAACTTGGGATTGATTATACTGGTCGAATAAATCGCTAAAGTATCATCAGCAGTCGATAACGGCTGTAAAAAATACTACAAAAATTAGCTGACTTATATTTATTTAAAGTGTGTGAGGATACGTATAAATGAATAGATTATTTTGGCAAATTGCAAAAGTTGCTCCAGTCTTATTTGCAGCTTCATTATTTGCACCCAACGGGGTTAACGCTCAAACTGTTACTGGGGATAACGATACAGTTAACGAAACTCTACAACAAATTAACAACTACCAAAAACAAGGAAAAGATGGTTTATCCCAGGTAACTAACGTCAACCAGCTAAGAGATGTATCTCCTACAGATTGGGCTTATGAAGCTCTACGTAGTTTGGTAGATCGTTATGGTTGTATTTCTGGTTTCCCCAACCAAACCTATCGTGGTAACCAACCCCTTTCCCGTTATGAATTTGCTGCTGGTCTAAACTCTTGTTTAAACCAAATCGAACGTCTAATTGCTTCTCAAGAAACTATCGGGGTTGAAGAATTAGAAACTATTCAGCGTCTTACCCAAGAATTTGAAGCAGAACTAGCGACCATCGGCGGTAGAGTTGATGAAATTGAAAGTCGTACTGCGGTATTAGAAGACAGTCAATTCTCCACAACTACCAAACTAAAAGGTGAAGCAATCTTCGCTATTTCTGACGTCTTCGGCGATTTTGCCGATACTGATGGGGATGAAGATACTAGCGATGAGATTGAAGCAGAAACTACTTTCAGCAGTCGCGTTCGTTTGAACTTCGATACTAGTTTCACAGGAGAAGACCGCTTGAGAACTAGATTGGAAGGTGGTAACTTTGAAGGAATTGATGATGCTCTAACTGGAACAGATTCTACTCGTCTTGGTTTTGATACTGGCGGCGGTTTCGATATCGAAGTTACTGACTTACACTATCGTTTCCCTGTAGGGGAAAGAGCGAGAGTTTGGGTTGGTGCTTTGGGTCTAGACCTAGACGATGTCTTCTCCGTAACTAACCCCATGTTAGAAAGTAGTGGTTCTGGTGCTTTGTCCCGCTTTAGTCGTCGCAATCCCCTGGTATTTCGAGGAACAGAGAGTGCTGGTGTTGGTGTTAACCTAGACATTATTGAAGATAAAGTTGGTGTAAATTTACTTTATCTAACTGATGATGCTAACGATCCTACTAGCCCTGACGGAGCTACTGGTACTCCAGGGGAAGGCTTGTTTGCAGGTTCTTTTTCTGCAGGCGCACAAGTCGAAGTTTCTCCTTTAGATTCTCTAGAACTTACTGCTACTTACGTGCGTAACTTCCAAACTGCTGGTAGTGTCAACCTATCTGGTAGTACTGTAGACGGAAATGCAACCGAACCTTTCACCGTAGCTGCTACTGGTGATGAAATTGATACCGCTGCTGACAAGATCGGTCTTGGTGCGAAGTTGGATATCGGCGAAAGAATCGTTGTAGCTGGCTGGGGTGGCTTTGCTAGCGTTACAGGTTTTGTTGACGGTAATGACAACGATCCTTCTGGTCAAATCTGGACTTGGGGCGCGAATGTTTCCTTCTTAGACTTGGGTATTGAAGGTTCTAAACTATCTTTTGCTGGCGGTATGCTACCTAAGTTTACTGCTGATCTAGATACCGATGAAAATCAAAATGCTTTAGCTGCTGGTATCAACATTGAAGAAGATCCCGACACTTCTATACTAGTTGAAGGACTTTACAGATTTCCTATCAATGATAATATTGCGATTACTCCTGGGGTTTATGCAGTATTTAATCCCAACCACGACGAAACTAACGATACTATTGTTGTAGGGGCGGTTCGTACTACCTTTAGCTTCTAAATTTTAGATTTAGTTCGATAAAGATTGAATAATTAATTGAAAGCAAGGTCTATAAACCGACCTTGCTTTTTTTGTTGCTTAAAAATAAGAACCTACAAGTATTAAGAATTATAGCTTTGTAGAGTTTCAGGGGCTTGACGGCGTAAAATTTCTACTGCCATATCTCCAATACCAGCAATATCCTCAACTAACACTAAATATTTATTGGCTGCTAAATAATCTCGATAGGGTACGGTATCGCTACTGGTAGTAGTCGCCCAACCGACACCACCGCCAATAAAAACACTACCCATTGCACCGCCAATTGCTCCGAGAATGCCACCTACAATATGATTACCTGGTTCTCCAGCCCAATCTAGGTTATGTAGCCCTGTAATTAAATTAAAAACATAGCCCCCAAAAAAACCAAAAGGAACTAACCAGTACGACATAAAAATCGCTCTTTTTTTGGCTTGTTTCATCGGATCTAACAAACCTAATTCATCCGCAGTCTTATAACCTTTGCCAGCGATCGCAATCTTATTTAAAGGAATGCCACCCTTTTCTAACGCTGTATAAGCTTCTTCCGCTTTCATGCGATCGGGTAAAACAGCAATTAGATAATTCATTTTTGATAATTTTTGACCAAACCAATTTTATTATTCCGATCCTAGCCTAGCAGAGCTTTAGTAGTTTTTTTTTGACTAAGAAGTATTAATTTATTTCCCTGCATATTTATTGTTTCTCCTACGTATTTTAGCTTTGGCAGTTTATGGAGAAGATTTAAGATGTTGTCAGAAATAACCGCAGAAATCTTACAACTATCCAAAGATTCAAAATTTGTTCGCAATCTATCTTGTATTTCCCTGCTAGCGATCGCCTGTCTTTTCGGTTTATCAGATTTACAAAGCCAAAGTAACCGAGTTTTGTTTAAAAATAGCTATACATATCTCAAAATAATAGATTGTGTTGACAACTAGGGAGCTTCTTCAAAACACAACGCGATCAAAAATAAAATTAACTAGCTGAATGGCTACCGATCTGTCAACAATTTTTTGCTATTGTGAACCAAAATTACTTGCTTTAAAGCAAGAATCGGACAAAAAAGCAAGAATAACATAGAGGCAAAAATTAATTCTATTTAAAATTCAGAAGGGAGATCGAGCCTCTTTGACACAGCACAATCAACCATGCCATGCAGTTAACTAATAAAGTCGCTCTAGTTACGGGGATAAACAACGATATAGGAAGCACGACAGCGATCGCCATGGCACAAGCAGGGGCAAAAGTTGCGATCGCCGATGAAGATGTGGTTCGCGGTGAAGCCGTAGTAGCCAAAATTAAGCAAAATGGGGGAGAAGCATTTTTTCACGAAGTAGATATTACTCTTGATCGCTATGTGATTAATTTAATCGATATTATTGTCAATCGTTACGGCAGTATAGATATAGCCTTTAACAATGCTTGTTTAGAAGCAGATTATTATCCTATTGCCCAACAATCAGAAGCTTTGGTAGCCCGTTTAATTGACTTTAATTTGAATGGCACCTGGATCTGTCTCAAACATGAATTGCGTCAAATGATCGAGCAAAATCAGGGGGCAATCGTTAATAATGTGGGTAAATATAAATCAGATGGTAGTTTGGGATGTGCTATGTATAGAGCAAATAAAGCAGCGATCGAAGCCATAACCCAGACAGCTGCGGTAGAATATGCTCGCCACAATATTAGAGTTAATGCCATCTCCCCTGGAATTTTGCCACAAGCCAGCCAACTCGCCCCCAAAATCGATGCAGGTGGTGAAGAAGTCGATTTTGCTCGAAGAAAATTCCCGACAACCGCTTCGCCCAAAATCGTTCCGATGAGAAGAGTTTGTCGATTTCAAGAAATAGCAGATACGGTAATTTGGTTGTGTTCTGACCAAGCATCATTTATTACAGGAAATACCATCTACATCGATGGTGGTTTAAAAGCTTTAACAGCACAGTAAAATGATTGAGGTTAAATCATGATTAAGCTTAAGCTCTGGGAAAGTCGATCGCAATAATCGAATAAAAAAAGCAATAAAACAGAATACAATCTCAAGTAAAAAATGGGATATTACGCTTATATTGGATGAATTGGTCAATTGCTCCATCCAAAACAAGATCTCTCATGGTAGTTTTTCAGTATATTAAATGGTAAGGAGAGTAATTAATTAATTGATTACACCTTCTAGCTTTGTATGGTGTAATCTTTTATTTTTTCGACAAAGCTCAACTATAAAGCAATCGTACAGATAACCAACGTATTTTTACAATGGACAAATCACAGATAGTTACTGTCGATTGGCATCAAGATCGATCCCATTCACAAATAAATGCTAATTTATTTTTTGAGCAATGGTATTCTACAAAACTAGATGGTAGAAGTTTGATTTATGGTGCTTATTCTGCTTGTGAATATGCAGAACGCTGTTATCTACAACATAGTGTTTTAGTTTATTTAGGCGATCGAGATAATTCTGTCCGAAAAATTGGCGATCGGATTCAACAGGAAAATATTCGTTATGGAGACATTACCATAGTTCCTGCTGGAGTCAATCATTGGGAAAAATTGAGTTCGGATAACTTAGAAATGATTATCTTAACGATTGAACCCAATTTTCTCAGCCGTATTGCTAGAGAAAATATTAATACCAACTCTGTTGAATTAAAACCTACTTTTGCCCAAAGAGATAACCTCATTCATAGCATTGCGCTCAATATTAAAAACGAATTAGAGGGAAAAAGATGCGATCGCATCTATGTAGAATCTTTATTTCAGGCTTTGTTGTTACACTTATTAAAAAATCATTGTTATAAAGAATATTATCCTCAAAAAGCAGAACAAGGATTGCCTCCCTATAAACTCAAACAAGCAATTAACTATATTAATAATAATTTGCCAGAAAATATCAAAACTTCGGATATAGCCAAAAAATTAGATCTTTCTCAATATTATTTTTGCCGTTTATTTCGAGAATCAACAGGTATCCCGCCCTATCGTTATGTAATTCAACAAAGAATAGCTAAAGCTAAAATTTTAATTCGGGAAAACAAACTGTCTTTATCGGATATTGCTTTAGAATGCGGCTTTAGTTCGCAATCTCAAATGACCCACCATTTTCACAAATTAGTAGAAGTTACTCCCAAGGTATATCGAGACCGTTTTTAGGTAATCTGTACTGATTTTATGGTTGATATTTAATCTAGTGCAGCTACTTCCGATCTGCTAGATCGATTATGATGATTGATGGAACATGAATTATAGATTAGATGCTGCCAAAAGAAGACCTATTAAAGCGTGTCGAAAATAAAGATGAAATTACTCGCGTAATCGATCGCGCCGATCAAGCTATTAAAAATTGGGAAGTCGTCGTTACAGATTTTCTATCTCCTCCCATATTGGCAGAAGTTAGAGCAATTTTTCAAAATTTAACGGAAATCGAAACATTATTCTGGGGTGGCTATCCCCAAGCGGAAAGACAGCGGGTGGCTTTGTCTCGTCCCGATCTTCCTTTAGATAAATCTCAAGTAGAATTAGCTGTTTTAGATATTGCAGGCAACTTTCTGTTCGATTCTGCTACCCATCGAGATTTTTTGGGTTCGATTTTGGGTACGGGTATTGTTAGAGATAAAGTGGGAGATATTATTGTTTTGGGAGAAAGAGGCGCGCAAGCAATTGTCGTTCCCGAAATGGTAGAATTTCTGACTACTTCCTTAACTCAAGTTCGTTCTGTAGCCGTTAAAACCCAACAAATCGAATTAAGCGAATTAAAAATTCGTCCTCCGAAAAAGAAAGAAATGACTACAGTAGAAGCTTCGATGCGCCTAGATGCGATCGCTTCGGCTGGTTTTGGTATGTCTCGCAGCAAAATGGCAGCAGCAATTTCTGGTAAAGACGTGAGAGTTAATTGGAAGGAAGTAACCCAGTCTAGTTATAACGTTAAAGAAGGAGATTTGATTGCCATGCGGGGTAAAGGGAGGTTAGAAGTAGGAGAAGTTTCCCTAACTAAGAAGGAACGCTATCGGGTTAATTTAGTGCGTTACAAATAAGTCAATCAAGCCCACTATTGAAGTAGCCTGAAGTAGCCTCTCTCGCTTGGGAATTGTTCGATAACTCAAGGCAAAGGTTTTAATACCGTAACGGCATAACATTCGGGAGATAAATAGCGGCAAGCGATCGCTTGTAACTCTTCTGCTTGAAACTGACTGACAATTTGAGGATATAGGGCAGAATCGGCAGCCGTAGCAA
>NZ_JBZNBU010000127.1:0-42666 GCF_058530065.1 Waterburya sp.
CTAAATTAATCTATCGTTTGGAAGTCAAAGAAATTGGTTTAGTTCCCCATCCCTATGCTATCTGTAATGTAGATATTATTTTACAAGAAAAAACTGTCGTTCATTTCCAAGATTTAGGCTTACAACTAGTCGAAAAGAATCCAGAAGATTATAAAATATCACTTCAAGAAAAGCGATCGCAATCTTCCAAAAATATACTAAAAAAACCAGCTTTATTAACAGCAAAACAAATACAAGAATTCTGTACTGGTTCGATTGTAAAATGCTTTGGTCAAGACTTTGCAATCTATGAAGAAGGCAAGATCAAAGCATCGCGAATGCCCAACAGTCATCTTAATTTAGTCAGTCGAGTTTTAGAAGTACAAGGTAAACGACATCAATTCACTGAAGGCTCTACTATTATTACCGAATACGATCTTCCGAGTAATCCTTGGTTTTGCCGTCAAAACTCATCGTCAACAATTCCCTACTCAATTTTAATGGAAATAGCCCTTCAACCTTGTGGTTTTCTTTCCGCTTATTTAGGAACAACTTTACTTTACCCAGATCGCAGTTTATATTTCCGCAATCTCGATGGAGATGGCACAATTTTAAAAGCGATCGATCTTCGTGGCAAAACTATTACTAATAAATCCACCTTACTTTCCAATTCCAATATCCAAGGAATGATTTTACAGAGTTTTAAATTTGAAGTTAGTTGTGAAAGAGAAATATTCTATCAAGGTTCGGCATCTTTCGGTCATTTTAGTCCCGAAGCTTTAGCCAATCAAGTAGGTTTAGATCGAGGTGAAAATATCCCCCCTTGGTACGAACGAGAAAATACTTTAAATCTCCCTGAAGCTGATATTAATTTATCCAGTCAATCGAGCCGAAATAAATATTACCAAATCCATCCCCATAAACCTTACTATCGTTTGGCACAACATCAATTAGATTTACTCGACGAGGTAAAAATAATCGAGAAGGGAGGAAAATACCAACAAGGTTATATTTACGCCCAAAAACAAATCGATCCTACTGACTGGTATTTCAAATGCCATTTTCATGAAGATCCCGTCATGCCTGGTTCTTTAGGGGTAGAAGCAATGCTTCAAGCAATGCAAGTTTACGCCTTACATTCAGATTTAGGAAAACATCTAAAAAATCCTCGTTTTATTCAACTTCTAAACCATAAAATTATCTGGAAATATCGAGGACAAATTCCTCCCCAATATCCAGAAATATATTTAGAAGTTCATCTTTCTAAAATCGATATTCAATCGGACAAAATAATTATTATCGGCGATGCCAGTTTATGGAAACCAAAGATGAGAATTTATGAAGTTAAAAATATAGCAATTTGTTTGACTAATAACTAATAACTAATAACTAATGACTAATGACTAATAATAATCAAATTAAATTTTTAGGAAAGCGCAGTCAAGATCCTATTTGGATTGGTTCTGAAGATCTAATTACTTTTAATAGCAAAGAGATAAAATCTAAACTATTAAATTTAGATAGACCTTGTTATTTTCTAGAGAAAAGCGATCGCATTGGCGTTACCAATGAAGGTTATTTAGGTAATAGTAATAATAGTAGCGATCGCGATTTTAAAACTTTAACTGCTATTGCTCCCTTGCTTCCCCAACAGTTAGGAGATTCGAGTTTTTTAGATTTCCATAATGTTAAATACGCCTATATGACTGGGGCGATGGCAAATGGGATTGCTTCGGAAGAATTAGTAATTGCTTTAGGCAAAGAAAACATCTTAAGTTCTTTTGGTGCGGGAGGCTTAATACCTAACAGAATCGAAGCAGCAATTAATAAGATTCAAGCTGCTTTATTTGATAAGCCTTATTGCTTTAATTTAATCCATAGTCCTAGCGAACTTGCGATCGAACAAAAGACAGTAGATTTATATCTCAAGTATGGAATAACTACCGTAGAAGCTTCGGCATTTCTAACTTTAACTCCCAATATTGTTTACTATCGCGTGGCGGGTTTGAGCTTAAATAATCAAAGCGAAATTCAAATTAAAAATAAAGTAATTGCCAAAATTTCTCGTCGAGAAGTTGCTACCCAATTCATGCAACCCGCACCCGACAAAATACTTCAGCAATTACTATCCCAAGGATTAATTACCGAACAACAGGCAAAATTAGCCAAAAAAGTACCAATGGCTGATGATATTACCGTAGAAGCCGATTCTGGAGGACATACCGATAATCGCCCGTTGGTATCTCTGCTACCGTCAATCATCGCCCTGCGAGACGAAATACAAGCCAAATACAACTATCAAACCCCCATTAGAGTCGGTGCAGCGGGGGGAATTGGCACGCCCCAATCGACATTGGGAGCATTTATGATGGGTGCGGCATATATAGTAACGGGTTCGATCAATCAATCCTGCGTTGAGGCTGGTGCTTCCCAGCACACCAAACAGCTTCTGGCACAAGCAGAAATGGCAGATGTGATGATGGCACCTGCTGCGGATATGTTTGAAATGGGAGTCAAGCTACAGGTACTCAAACGAGGCACAATGTTCGGGATGCGATCGCAAAAACTCTATGAATACTATCGTAGCTACAATTCCCTTGAAGAAATCCCACTGCCAGAAAAAACTAAATTAGAACGACAAATATTTCGTAAAAGCTTGGAAGAAGTGTGGCAAGATACAATTAGATATTTCGAGCAACGCAACCCCAAACAAATAGAAAGAGCTACAAAAGATTCAAAATCCAAAATGGCGTTAGTTTTTCGCTCTTATTTAGGATTATCTTCCCGTTGGTCGAATATTGGCGAACCTGGAAGAGAAATTGACTATCAAATTTGGTGTGGTGCAGCGATGGGTGCGTTTAATGACTGGGTACGAGGTTCTTATTTAGCCGAACCCAGCAATCGTCGAGTAATAGATATAGCCGAGCATTTAATGATTGGTGCTGCTTATTTATATCGAATGCAAAATCTCAAACTACAAGGTATATCAATGCCTGGGGAGTATTGGAATTATCAACCGTAGTTAAGTAATGAGTAAATTGTTTATTTTAATAAAAGTAAAGAAATGCCTAAGACTGCTGCTTTTTTCGATTTTGATGGCACTTTGTTTAAGAGCAATGCGATCGCCCACTATTAGAATTTGACTGCTCCTTATATTTCACCATTAAAACGCTGGTTGTTGTGGGCAAAAATTGCTTCAGAAATACCCTACTATATTTTCCTGGATTCGAGCAGTCGTCAAAAGTTTAATCGCTTGTTTTATCGTAAATATTGCGATCGTTCCCTTACAGAATTAACCCAGAGAAGCGAAATATATCTACAAGATAAATTACATAGTAGGAGAAATTTTGAATTTTTCTACTATTGAAAGTGTAGTTGAATATTCAAACTTTTTGATAAAAAAATATTTTTAGTTAATAACAAAGTAGGCGTTGGTGAATAAAGGTCTGATTTTTCTCTAAAGCGATCGCTTTGGTAATATTTCTTAGTTTAGTATCGATCTTTAATAGTTAAAGATTTTTTAGCTTTATTGAGCGATCGCAAAACCGCCAAACAAACAAGATAGCAGCTATAGCCACACCAATAGATTGTCCCAACCACAAGCCCACACCACCCAAATCTAAATTGAAACCGAGGAAATAACCCACCGTCAAACCTACCCCCCAAAAAGCCAACAGGTTAAGCAATACAGGAATGCGAGTATCTTGAATTCCTTGTAATGCACCATAGCTAATTTTTTGCACTGCATCTAATATTTGCGACAGGGTAGCAATTCTCAGCATGGGAATAGCAAGATTGATAATTGCAGTATTAGCAGGATCGTCTAAATTGAGATAGATACCGACGATCCCTTGAGGAAAAAAGAACATGGCGATCGCCAGTAAAAACATCACCACAAAACCGATCGCAATACTGATATATCCCGCCCGTTTAATTCCGCCTCTATCTTTGCGCCCCAGCCATTGTCCGACTCTAGTGGTAGTGGCGAAAGACATTCCAAAGGGAATCATAAAGGTGACCATCATGGTTTGGAATACTACTTGGTGGGCGGCTAAATTTTCTGTACCCAAAACTCCCATGAGATAAGTAACGACGGTAAATAATCCCAATTCCAAAGCCATAAAAATACCAATCGGAACACCTGTTTTAAGCAATTCCACTATGACATTAGGTTTTAGTTGGTGTAGTTGCTGGAAAAACTTATATTTACCCAGTCGATCGTGTTTGAGAATATAAATAATTAAAGCAATAAACATTACCCACAAAGATAAAGCACTAGCGATCGCCAAACCAGCCAACTCCAGACGAGGAAAGCCGAACTTACCAAAGCCCAAAATATAGTTACCGAGAATATTAAATACCGTGCCAAAGGCAACAATTACCATGATCGGACGACCTAAAGATAAACCCGATACTACCCCCCGCAACATAGCAAAACCCAAAGCAGGAAAAAAGCCCCAGAGAATAATATCTAAATAACTACTAGCCAGAGTAACAGTAGTTTCGGCTTGTCCCCAATACAACATCATCGAATCTAAATTAGCGATCGCGATCGTCATCGGTATAGATAAGAGCAACACCAACCAAAATCCCTGACGGGTTAACCGTTCGATTCTGCTTTTTTTCCCCGCACCATAAGCTTCAGCAATTAGCGGGCTAATTCCCATAACTATCCCTGCAACAGTATTGAGGATGGCGATAAACGTCCAAGAAGCCAATCCCCCAGCAGCCAGGGTTTCTGCACCCAACCTTCCCATCATAATCGTGTCAAAGAAACCCGTGAGAGATTGAGCTAACTGCGCGCTAACTAGAGGAATAGCTAATTGTAAGAATTTTTTGGCTTCCCGAACCACGGGAGAACTAGCAATAGTTAAAGTCATTTTTTAATCTTTTTCTTGATTGGTTTAGGCACATCATGACAGCAACTAGCCTTAGCTCAATCTCTCAAAACTTTGCTCGAATATCAAAATCTTGCTGTTAATGGTTATTGTTAAGTCTTGGCGATCGCTATTTAAGTTATATTCGGTATTTGTATGTTCTTAAAGTAAATTTTCCCACCTAAAATCAAACTTTTTCATAACCCTGTTCGTAGGCAAAACGTACTAGCTGAGTTCGATTGTTTAAATTGAGTTTATTTAAAATATTGCTCAAATGAGTTTGTACCGTACGAGGACTAATAAATAATCGCTCGCTAATTTGCTTGTTAGTAAATCCCTGAATGGTTTCCCAAAATACTCTTTCTTCCGCTGGAGTGAGGGGCAAAGGTTTAGGAGGGGATTTTTGGGATTCGTTTGGGGGTGCGGATCTTGTTGGAGAATGAGAGTTGCGATCTATATCTGCTAAAACATTTGCCGATTGGGAACTAACTAATTGCTCGATTAAATGAACGATTTCGGAATGAACTCGGCGCGAGCGTTCGATTAAGGCTTCTATATTTGCCAATAACTCTTTCATTTCAAAAGGTTTGGATAGATAGCTATCAGCACCTATGGTATGTCCTTGAATGCGATCGTCAAGATCGTTTTTGGCAGATAAAAAAATAAACGGAATTAATTTACCAGAAGGTTGCGATCTTAATTGACGGCAGAATTCAAAGCCATTCATTTCAGGCATAGAAACATCAGACACAATAATATCTGGTACATCTTGATTAAACTGAATCAAAGCAGATTTGCCCGAGTCTACTGCAACTACCTGATATCCTTTCTGCTCTAAAGAATTTTGTAAAACTTTACGTAATAGAGGATCGTCGTCTACTATCAATATCTTCTTCATCTTATTTTTCCTTCTCGTGCGATCGAAAGCAATAGTCACAAAGCAACAGTAACATTGAATACTATACTTCTATCAAAGATGTTTTTTAGTATTTTTCCCGATAGCTTAAATCTTAATTGCTGTTAATTTCCAAGACTTTTGTAGTTTAAAACATATCACTCAATTTAGGATGTTTTTGTGGGTTCTTCAGACCATAAACACTTAGAAGCTATAAAATTCCCTAAAATGACAGAACTCTACCTATAAATTGCGGTAAGTTACTGATAAGTCTATCGGAGCAAGAAATTGACGAGCGATATCCCGCTACGAGCGATGAGCAAAAGATAGCCAAGTCGGTTATTTAGCGATTAAATAAGTCACTTGTACTGTAGCTATATTTATTTTTTTCCCAACCAAATTTTATGTACGAGAAATTAACACCACCCAGTATCGGTTCTAAGATCGATTTTCAAAACGGAAAACCTATTGTTCCTGACGATCCCATTATTCCTTTTATTCGTGGAGATGGTACTGGAGTCGATATTTGGCCCGCTACCGAAAAAGTAATTAATGCTGCTGTAGAAACTGCCTATGGAGGACAGCGCAAAATAAATTGGTTCAAAGTATATGCAGGAGACGAAGCTTGCGATAAATATGGTACTTACCAATATTTGCCCCAAGATACCCTCAATGCCATTAAAGAATATGGAGTGGCAATTAAAGGCCCTCTAACAACTCCTGTAGGGGGCGGAATTCGCTCGCTGAATGTAGCTTTACGTCAAATATTTCAATTGTACGCTTGCGTCCGTCCCTGTCGCTATTATCAAGGCACGCCATCTCCCCACAAATATCCTGAAAAACTAGATGTAATTGTCTACCGCGAGAATACAGAAGATATTTATTTAGGAATTGAGTGGAAACAGGGAGACGAAATAGGCAGAAAATTAATCGATTTTCTCAATCAAGACGCAATCCCTAACACCCCCGAACATGGTAACAAGCAAATTCCTTTAGATGCAGGAATTGGTATTAAACCCATTAGTAAAACTGGTTCGCAACGTCTGGTCAAAAAAGCGATCGAACAAGCTCTCAAACTTCCTCCAGCCAAACAGCAAGTTACTTTGGTGCATAAGGGCAACATTATGAAATATACCGAGGGGGCTTTTCGCGATTGGGGGTACGAATTGGCTACTACAGAATTTCGCGACGAATGCGTTACCGAGCGAGAGTCTTGGATTTTGAGTAATCAAGAAGCAGATTCGACATTAACCATTGAAGATAATGCTCGTAAAATAGATCCTGGTTATGATTCTCTAACTCCTGAAAAACAGCAGAAAATCTGTCAAGAAGTGCAAACTGTTTTGGATAAGATCTGGGAGAGTCACGGCAACGGAAAATGGCAAAATAAAATAATGATCAACGATCGCATTGCCGATAGTATTTTTCAACAGATCCAAACCCGTCCCGATGAATATTCAATTTTGGCTACCATGAACTTAAATGGAGACTATCTCTCCGATGCTGCTGCTGCTATTGTTGGCGGTTTGGGTATGAGTCCTGGGGCAAACATTGGCGATAATTGTGCTATTTTTGAGGCAACTCATGGCACTGCGCCCAAACACGCTGGCTTGGATCGAATCAATCCTGGTTCGGTAATTCTTTCTGGAGTGATGATGTTAGAGTTTATGGGTTGGCAAGAAGCTGCGGATTTAATTCGAGTTGGATTGGCTAAGGCGATCGCCAACCGCGAAGTCACCTACGACCTCGCTCGGTTGATGAATCCTCCTGTAAAACCTCCTTTAAAGTGTTCGGAGTTTGCCGCAGCAATTATTAATAATTTTGCCTAGCGATCGCCCAAACCAATCTAGTAGCTAAAATGTTTTTGTATTAATTACAAAGTTTTTGTGTTTTAAGTCTACAGAACAATTTAGGGGATGTTTTCTGGAAAATCCTTTGATATAGTCTTGTATATCGGTTACCAATTATTTCTTGACTAATTGGTAATTGATTATTTCTTTGCTCCGTTTATTTTATTCAATTCTCGAATCTTATGTCTGATGAGCTAATAGGAGGACGCTACCGAGTTCTCGAAATCATAAGAACCACAGGCTTTTGTGAAACTTATAAAGCAGAGGATACTCATCTCCCCAAAAACCCCGAACACCCTCGTTGTATCGTCAAAAAACTACAACCTCAATCTAATGAAGAGTTTTACTTGAATACTGCCAGGAGATTGTTTGATAACGAAGCGAAAGTGCTTTACAAACTGAACGGTCATCCACAGATTCCTCGCTTACTAGCTCACCTAGAGGTAAATCGAGAATTTTATCTGGTTCAAGAATTTATTGAAGGCAAAGATTTAAGTCAAGAAGAAATAGCACCAGAAAAACGCTGGAGTGAATTTCAAGTAAAAGACTTTTTGATTGAAGTTTTAGAAATTTTGGCATTTGTCCATCAACAAAATGTCATTCATCGAGATATTAAGCCTTCCAACTTAATGCGTCGCGCTAGCGATCGCAAGATCTTTTTAATTGATTTTGGTGCGGTCAAAGAAATTACCAATATGACCCTGACAGAAGGGCAAGGTAATGTCTTGACTGTTGCAGTAGGAACTCCTGGTTATATGGCAAGCGAACAGCAAAGAGGCGATCCCAGGTTTAATAGCGACGTTTATGCTTTAGGTGTTACTGCTATTCAAGCTATCACGGGGTTTCATCCCGATCAACTGCCCCGCGATCGCGATACGGGGGAAATTAAATGGCGCGATCGCGCTCCAGAATGTAGCAAGGAATTGGCTAATATTCTGGATAAAATGGTCAAGAACGATTTCTTACAACGGTATAAAAATGCCAACGAGGTTTTAGAGGATATTCGCAGTCCTCAAAAACCCGTTCCTCCCATTCCCCCTATTCCCCCTAAACCTCCAGTTCCCCCCAAACCCAAGAAAAGTTCGGGAACGAAGAGGCTTGTATTGTTCGCGGTTTTACCCTTAAGCGCGATCTTATTATTTCTCGCTCCCAAAATCTGGAGATCTCTACAGGCTTTGAATCATTACAATGAGGGGAATGCTCTAATTAAAGCTGGAGATTTCGAGCAAGCAATCGCTAGTTTCGATTTGGCGATCGCCAATAATCAAGATTTCGCTCAAGCATGGACAAATAGAGGATACGCTCAAGGTCAACTAGGTCGTCATTTGGAAAAATTCTCTTCTTGCGTTCAAGCTACCGATGTCGCCCCCGACTTTGCTGGAGCGTGGAATTGTCGCGGATTAGCAAGATCGGACCTCAAACAATACGAACGGGCTTTACAAGAATATAATCAAGCCATCACTGTTGACAATCGTTATTATAATGGCTGGTTGAATAAAGGAGAAGTGTTATTAAAACTAGGCAGACCGAGGGAAGCGATTGACGCGACTAGAAAAGTATTGGAAATAAAGCCAGATTACCATTTAGCATGGACTCAATTATGTCGGGCTTTATACACTCTCGAACAATACCAGGATGCGAAGGCTCACTGCGAAGAATCATTAAACTTAGTACCAGACTACAGTCCTAGCCAAATTTTACTTGAGAAAATAGAGGCAAAACTGCAACAGTCAAATAACTAATTTAACAATTTCACTCTCATTAATTTATTCTTCGCAGTATAGACTTAGCAAATGCCATTATTTATTTAAAGATGCCTTTGGGAGCAAATCTAAATAAGTCCCAAAAATTAACCTCGTAAGAAGTACTTTGGACTCCTCGATCGTTATAGATTGTTTTCTTACCTTGTAATTCAGGACTAAGAATCGCCGTAACTACGGTATCAGCTTCGATCGCTGGCTGATTGCTGGCAGTTAAAGTAAATAGTACTTTGCTACACTCATTTCTTTCGGTAGCAGCACAGATAACAGGTAAACCTAATTCCTGAGTGCCAACAAAAGTCACTTTAGAAAAGTCGTAATCAGCCGAATAAGCGTCTAACTTAGCAGTCACCTTATCGCATAATTCTTTGGGAGTGGATGGTGTTTTATATGCTAGTGCGTCTTCTTTCCAACTAAAAACAGTTTTAGTTTGTCCTTGTTCATTTTGAGCAACAGTTGTAGGCACGCCGTCAGTCATTTGACAAGCAAAGCTGAGTTGCGGTGCATTAGAAGATTCTGCCATTGCAGGAGCAGCCCCCAAGGAGATAGCTCCTGTAATTAAAAGTGCGGATAAGTTTTTTGTTTTCATAGTTGTATATAGGCCTCCTGAATTTTGAAATCCACTGGCTGTTTTCTCAATACTAGTAAATATGTGTAAGTATACGTCCCAATCTTAAGGTGTATGCAACTCGATCTTTCCTAAGTAAACACTTCAATCGGTAAAAATAAGTTACTTTAAGTTAAGACATATGTCCTTTTTGTAGCAAGGGTTGTGGGCTTTTGGATTTACTACTAGTAGTATAAAAAAAATATTTTCCCAGAGCAAATCTTTATGAGATTAAAATATAAACTTCACACAAGTTTCATAAAACTAGCTCGAACTTCAATTAATTTATCTCAATATAATAAGAGTCAATTTCACCTAATAGATTGTGAAGTCTATCATTAATTGGGGCGATATAAAGTTTTGTCTGATAAAAACCATGAGTAAAAATATTTTAGAAGTCCAAAATGTCTATGCGGGATACATCAAAGACCTGAATATATTGCAAGGAATTAACTTTCGTATTGCTCCTGGAGAATTAGTGGCTGTAATTGGACCAAATGGGGCGGGTAAATCAACTTTAGCTAAAACTATCTTTGGTTTGCTTGCGCCCAACCAAGGACAGATCTTGTTTAAAGGACAAAATATTGCAGGGCTTAAATCGGACAAAATAGTCAAGCGGGGAATGTGCTATGTTCCTCAAATTGTTAATGTTTTTGCCTCTCTTTCTGTAGATGAAAATTTAGAAATGGGAGCTTTTATTCGTCAAGGTTCTCTTAAATCTCTTAAAGATAAAATTTACACTATGTTTCCCAAATTGAGTTCTCGTCGTCGCCAAAAAGCAGGAACTCTATCAGGAGGAGAAAGACAAATGTTAGCTATGGGAAAAGCTCTAATGCTAGAGCCAGATCTCTTACTTTTGGACGAACCCTCTGCTGCTCTTTCTCCTATTTTAGTTACTTCGGTATTCGAGCAAATTAAAGCAATCGTCCAAACAGGAACGGCAATTGTTTTGGTAGAGCAAAATGCGAAAAAAGCCTTAGCTATGGCAGATCGAGGTTATGTCTTAGAAAATGGAACAGATCGCTTTGAGGGAAGAGGAGTTGATTTACTAAACGATCCTAAGGTGGGAGAGCTATATCTCGGAGCAGCTTATAAAGCTGATTGAGTTTGTGGCAGTCTTCATTTAAGATTATTGATGTGGCGTAATAAAAGTTTATATATTTTTATATCGTTTCTTAAAAACAGCGGATATTTCCCAGGTATCATAGATGTTGGCACATAGAATTTAGCCACTTTTTATAGATCTGATTTTGGTAAATTTTAGGAGAAAAAATGGATTTCGTAACCAATCTTTTTAGCGTTTTCGGCAATATTAATTTCACCGTAGTTTTTCAACTACTTTCTGTGGCATTAATTATGATTTCTGGCCCCGTAGTAATCTTTTTGCTAGCTTTACGTGGTGGCGATCTTTAAATAACTTGATATATTTTTGTTGCCTGCTCTTTTGCTCGATGTGAAAGGGCAGATTTATATTATTGATGTAGTTTTTTGAGCAGGAACTTAGTTCTATTAGTAATAGCCTGCCAATCCTGAAGGGCGATATCTTTTGGAAGAAATAAACTGCTAGATATACCAACAGCAGTCGCTCCTGCATCTAACATCTGGGTAGCGTTATCCAGAGTAATACCGCCAGTAGGAATTAAAGCAATTTCTTTTAAGGGTGCTTGCAAGCATTTAAGATAATCTGCACCCCCTAAAGATTTAATCGGAAATACTTTAATGGCTTTTGCCCCTTGCTGCCAAGCATTGACAATTTCTGTAGGAGAAAAAGCTCCTGGCACAAAAGGTATCTGGTATCGTTCTAAAGCTAGATCTAGCAAATGGGGATTAAAATTAGGGGCAAAGGCAAATTGCGCTCCTGCTGCCACTGCATCGATTAATTCATTTTCATGCAATATAGTCCCTACCCCAACAATACAGTGGGGCAATTCCATCCTAAGTCGAGGGATTAACTGCTGAGGGCGATCGCTATTCCAGGTAATTTCAATTAACTTAATTCCCCCAGCAGCAGCAGATAGAGCCATATGATAAGCCCAGTCTAAGTTGTCGCAGCGAATTACAGCGATCGCTTTATGCCGTGCTAAAAGTGCTAACCATTTTCCCGCGATCGTTTCCATTAATTAATTCATTACTCCCACTACCTATAAAGATCCGATCCGATTTTTATAAGCTCTACTATCTAAACCATTACCTACATTAACAGTTTGTGGATTAATTAATTCCTCTAAGATTTTAATCCGCTCGCTAGTTGCAGGATGAGTGCTAAGAAAGCTAGGAGTCGAGCCACTTCGTTCTAAAAGTTTGCTCATAAAACCCAAAATCCCTGCGGGAGCATAACCAGCCCTAACCATATTTTCTAAGCCAAAGCGGTCTGCTTCTAACTCATCCGCACGACTATTAGGACGACTAATGGTTAACTCTACGCCAATTTGAACGGCATCATTGCGATCCAACCCTGCTGCGGAGAGGAGTCCTTGAGATAAAGCTCTATTTCTCATTTGTTCGATTCCATGACGACCCACAATATGACCGATTTCATGTCCGATGACACTGGCTAATTCCGCTTCGTTGTCTGCTGCTACAATCAAACCCGTATTAATATATACATAGCCTCCCATAGTAGCAAAGGCATTAATGGCATCATCATCGACTACCTGGAATGTATAGGGAAGATCGGGACGATCGCTAGTTTTTGCCAATCTTTGTCCGATTTGATTAATATAACGATTTATCGAAGCATTATTAGAGATTTTAGCCTGACCAGAAGCAACTATTTCTTGATTGATTCCTTTACCTAACTCTAGCTCTTGGGCACTAGAAATATTGGATAGTTGAATTATCTGTATTCCTTGAATCATCAACTCCAGCCAAGAAAAACCATAGCTTGCTTGAATGGTGCTGAGATTAAGACTCAAAGCAACAATCAGAGCGATCGCAGCATACACTATACGTCGATAACTCAGAAAACCAAAACTGAAAATTTTTTGAAACATTATGCAATCAATAACAATAATTGGGTAAAAGACGATTAATTCTTTCACTGAGTTGCTTTACCTATATTTATTTTCTCAAAAAATGCAACTTGATGGTCTGCTATGAAAAAAAATGAAAAATAGGCTAGCAATAGCTCAAATTAGTCTCAGAATTTTTTCGTATTTACATTTTTTTAACTTAAGGGTTATTTTGGAGATCGGTTTATCTCAAGTTGATAAAAATCAATCTATACAATCTAAAATTTATTATTCTAATTACACTTAAGTTTATTTTAAATATCCAAAAACCATGCTACACCAAGCAACAATACGAAATTATCTTGTATTCTAAGCACAGGCTGAGGGAAGCATTGTGAATTTATTCACTCAAAAAAATACCAGTCAAACTCTAAAAATATTTATTTATACAATCGCTGGTGCTATTGGTAGCTTATTGCTGCTTTTTTTAGTTAAGCAGAGTCTACCAATAGAGCAAGAAGAAACTAGGAATTATCACCAAGATATTCAGAAACTTCAACAAGATATTTATCATTTACAAAAAAAAAATCTACGGTTATTTTATTCTTTGGGTTTTAGTGGTAATGATTTTGAAATTCAACTAAAAAATATTCATGATTCTTTTACTAGACTCAAGAGTCTGCCCGATTCATTATCCAAAAAAGATCGTGAATTATTAACTAGTAATTTAGAGATACAAGAAGTTTTTTTAACATCGCAAATTGATCGCATTAAGCAAATCGAAAATTATAAAATTAATTTAACTAAATCTTGTAGGTATATTCCTAAATTAAGTAATAATCTTAATTATCAACCAGACCGAATTGCCCAAGATTTAAGGTTTGCGTTAAATGATTTATTAGATAATGTCATTTTATATTGCTATCAGCAAGATAAAGTACTAATGTTAATTATTGAAGAACAATTGCAAAAAATTGTTCTCACTCACAAACCAGATAGTTTAACAGAGCAGGATTTTTTAGTTAAAGATTCTATAGAACAAACTCGCAATATACTTGCCGATTTAGAACAAATAAAAGCAGCAGCTACTCAAGTTCAGCTGTCAGATTTTAGCCATAAGTTATTTGAATATGAAAATACTTATGTAGAATATGTATTTCGTACCCATAGAAGAATTTATCTTTATAGATTATTAAGTTGCTTGTTAGTTTTATTAATTATAATTATTGTCGCCCAACAAATTATCAATCATTTAATTAAAACTAATCGTAAAATAGTTAAAATCTTAGAAGGCTTTACCCAAGAGCTAGAAACTAAAGTAGAACAAAGAACTTCCCAATTAGAAGAAAGTATTCAAAATACAGAAGCAGCTTTAACCGAAGCACAAAATGCCAATAAAGCTAAAAGTAGATTTTTAGCGAATATGAGTCACGAACTAAGAACGCCTCTCAATGCTATTTTAGGCTTTACTCAACTAATGTGTCGCGTTTCATCTATAAGTCCAGAGCATTATGAAAATGTACAAATTATTAATCGTAGTGGGGAGCATTTATTAAAATTAATCAATGACATTTTAGAAATGTCTAAAATTGAAGTAGGTCAAATAACTTTAAATGAAACTAAATTCGATCTATTTTTGATGCTCAAAAGCATTGAAGATATGCTGCGTTTAAAAGTAGAAGCCAAACAAATTAATTTGACTTTTGATATCGCTCAAAATATTCCTCGATATATTTATACTGATGAAGGTAAGCTCAGACAAATTTTGATCAATTTATTAGGTAATGCTTTAAAATTTACCGAACGAGGAGAAATTTGTTTAATAGCCAAACTAAAAGAGAATATACCCTTAGAAAAAAACAATATAGACTTTCTCTTTTCCGATACTTATGGTCTTTACTTTGCCGTGAAAGATACAGGACCAGGTATTCCTGAAGAAGAGATGGAACAGCTATTTTCTCCTTTTGAACAAACTAAAGTCGGTCGGGTTTCTAACGAAGGGACTGGTTTGGGTCTATCAATTTGTCAAAAATTTGTGGAGTTGATGGGAGGAAAACTATCCGTTGAAAGTATTGTTGGCAAGGGAAGTGTTTTCTTTTTTGAAATTTTAATTAAAGTTGAAGATGTCAATGTCGCTCCAGTTTTTGCAGGTCAACCAGTTGATAAAACTCGTAAGATTTTAGGAATAGCGACCAACCAACCAGAATATAAAATCTTAGCAGTAGATGATGTTCCAGCCAGTCGGCTTTTACTCAAAAAAATGTTGACTGAGATCGGATTTCTGGTGAAGGAAGCAGGAGACGGTCAACAAGCTATCGATCTTTTTTCTACCTGGAATCCAAATCTAATTTTAATGGATATGAGAATGCCAGTAGTTGACGGTTATGAGGCAACTAAAAAAATTAAATCTTTGCCCCAAGGAAAAGAAACAATAATTATTGCCCTAACAGCTAGTGCTTTTGAAGAAGAAAGAGTAATCATCTTATCTGCTGGCTGCGATGATTTTATGCGTAAGCCATTTTATGAAACCGAACTTTTAGAAAAAATAGGTCAATATCTAAATATTGATTACCTTTATGAAGAGATGGTGGATCTAGAAACAGATCAACCAGCATTTTCGGCAGAATTAACCAGAGAAAGTTTACAAGTAATGTCTTTGGAGTGGCGATCGCAACTCTACAATGCCGCAGCTAAAGTAGATGACCATGAAATATTACAGCTATTAGCCGATATTCCTGAAGAATATGAGTCTTTAGCTAAAGGATTAGAGAGTTTAGTAGAGCATTTTCGTTGTGACAAAATTATTGACTTGACCAAATCAGTTAACTAAATGAGCGTATTTCCTCTAGAGCCAACTAACTTTAAAATTCTGGTTGTGGATGACAAAACTGAAAATCTCCAGCTTTTGTCAGATGCCTTGAGCAGTCAAGGATACGACGTGAAATGCGTGGTGAGTGGAGAAATGGCATTGGTAGTTGCTAATTCTGCCATACCAGATCTGATTTTATTGGATGTGATGATGCCTGGTTTAGATGGTTATCAAGTATGCAAAAAACTCAAATCAGAAGAGAAGACCAAAAATATTCCGATTATTTTTCTCAGTGCCAACAACCATTCAACCGATCGCATTCATGCTTTAAATGTTGGTGGTGCAGACTATATCGATAAACCTTTTCAGATCGATGAAGTTTTATTAAGAATTCAAAACCAATTACAACTGAAAATCGCTCAACAGGAAGTTTTAAAATTAAACACGGAATTAGAATTACGCATTCAAGAACGTACGGCTCAGTTAGAACAAGCCAATCAAGAATTAAAACATCAAATACAAGAGCGAGAGGAGGTTGCTAAATTACTTCAAGAAAGCGAAGAAAAATTAGAAAGTATTCTTAATTCCTTAGAAGAAGTAGTCTGGTCTACAGAAATGGCTACTAGTAACTTATTATTTCTCAATCCCGCAGCCACCAAAGTGTACGGTCGTTCCGTGGAAGAATTATTACAAAATCCCGATTTGCGTTTGGAGTCGATTCATCCTGAAGATCGCGATCGCGTGGAATTATCTTTAGCTAGTTCTCTCAATTATAAAAATGAACTAGAATATCGGATCGTTCAACCCAATGGAGAAATTCGTTGGGTTTGGGAGCGCAGCCGTCTGGTTCGCGATCCTAAAGGGATTGCTAACCGTAGAGATGGAATTATTTGCGATATCACAGAGCGTAAAAAAATCGAACAGGAATTGAGCTACGAAGCCAAACACGATTCTCTGACTAGCTTGCCTAATCGAGCAGCTTTTATCGAGAAAGTAGAGGAAACTCTCAAATACAGTCACAAAAATCCCGATCGTTTGTTTGCTGTTTTATTTATCGATCTAGACCGTTTCAAAATTGTTAATGATAGCCTGGGACATCTAATTGGCGACGAATTATTAATATCTGTAGCTAATGTCTTAATTAATTGTTCTCGCGATGGAGATTTGGTAGCTCGTTTGGGAGGAGATGAATTTACAATTTTGCTGACTGACATTGAATCGATCGAAGATGGTCATGCTATTGCCGAAAGAATTTTAACTGAGTTAAAAACTCCTTTTAATTTACAGAGTCATACGGTTTTTACTAGTGCCAGTATTGGTATAGTTTTAGGCAGCGATCGCTATCAAAATAGTTCGGAAATTTTGCGAGATGCCGATATTGCCATGTATCGCGCTAAATCTGATGGCAAAGCCAGACATGAAGTATTCGATCTTCAAATGTATGCTGAAACTAAAGAATTATTAGAAATTGAAAACGACCTGCATCAAGCGATCTTACGTCATGAATTTGTTTTGTATTATCAGCCTATAGTATCTTTAGATAACAATACTTTGTATGGTTTTGAGGCACTATTGCGTTGGCAGCATAGTACCAAAGGTTTAATTCTTCCCGATAAATTTATTCCCATTGCAGAAGAAACAGGTTTAATTAATTCTATTGGTCGCTGGGTGTTAGAGACAGCTTGCCGTCAATTACGTATTTGGCAAGTTCAATATCCTGGGGCAGCAGATCTCAAAGTTGGAGTAAATGTTGCCACCCAGCAAATAAAAGATCCCAAATTTCTAAGTGTTTTAGATGGGGTTTTAGAGCAGACTGGTTTGTCGGGAAAAGCCCTACATTTAGAGATTACTGAAGGAACTCTAATGAACTACGAACCGAAAACGATTAGTTTGTTTAATAAGATTAGGCACAGAGGCATTGAAATTAATATTGATGATTTTGGGACTGGTTATTCATCTCTACAATATTTAAACCGTTTTCCCATTAGTATTCTCAAGATAGATCGCTCTTTTACTAAAGGAATGTTACTAGAAAAAGAAAATTTTGAAATTATTAAAACTATAGTAGCTCTAGCAAGAACTTTAAAAATCGATGTAATTGCTGAAGGAGTGGAAAATTTAAAACAGCTAAAAGTTTTAAAAACTCTCAATTGCAAATTAGGTCAAGGATATCTTTTTTCCGAAGCAGTAGACTGCGAATCAGCTGCATTATTAATCGATCGCGCTACTCAATAAATTAATGAAGATAAATTCTGGGGAGTCGATGTTTGAAACTACAGAGGATTTCCCAAGAAATAGTATTTAGTTTAGTCGCCCAATCTTCAGCAGCGATCGCTAAATTATTTTCCTGACCGATAAGAGTAACAATATCTCCCGCTTGCAATGGGGGCAGACTGTCTACATTCAAGATTAATTGATCCATGGTAATCGAGCCTATTTGTGGGACTAGTTCTCCCTTGACTATCGCCTGTAAATTGTTGGATAGATTGCGGGGAATGCCATCGGCATAGCCAATACCGACTACTGCTACTTTAGTATCCTTTTTGGTAATAAATTTACGACCGTAACTAACTCCTTCCCCTTGAGGAATAGTTTTAACTTGAGCAATTTTAGCTTTAACTTGTAATACTGGTTTGAGGTCTATACAGCTTTGTAGATGGGGAGCGGGATATAAACCATAAAGAGCAAGCCCTACCCTAACTAAATCATAATGACAAGAGCGATCGCACAAGGTAGCAGCAGAATTAGCTAAATGAATTTTGGGTGGCACATAACCAGTCTGTTCTAATTTACTTAAAGTTTTTTGAAAACGTTGGTGTTGCAAGTCCATAATCGTGCGATCGCTTTCATCGGCAGTAGCAAAGTGGGAATAAACACTAGCTATGTTTAAATTAGGCAAAGATCTTACCAAACCGACAAAAGAATTAGCATCTTGCCAATTTGTCCCCAAACGAGACATTCCCGTATCTAATTTAAGATGGACTGATAAAAATTCTCCGACAGCAGCTAAAGTATCGTTAAAAATCAATGCCTGTTCCGCATCACAAATAGTTGGTTCTAATTGCCAAGCAGCAACGGCTTTCATATCTTCTACAGCATTAATCGCACCCAAAATAAGAATTGGCGCGTCAATTCCTGCTTGTCGCAACTCTACCCCTTCTGCCAGGGTGGCGATCGCCAAACAATCCGCACCATGAGCTAGGGCGGTTTCCGCCACCGTTACAGCACCATGACCGTAAGCATCTGCTTTTACTACAGCCATTAGTTTAGTTTGGGGTTGAATAAACTTTTTCAGCGTCCTAACATTGTGCGCCAATGCTCTCAAGTCAATTTCCACCCAGGCACGTTGGCGATTGACCAACAAAGATAAGCTATTTTGCTGTTTTCCCAGATTTGCTCCTTGATACAGATGAGCGATCGCCATATCCAAAATTTGATTTGTGACTTTTATTTGCTTGTATTATTCACAAATATTAGTTCAGAAATAGATAAACGCACAGTTTTTCATGAGTTTGTTGTATTGGTATGGAAAAAGTTAGAGCGATCGCCAAAAAATATATTTATGCGGAGACAAGAAATCTATAGTCGAGACTTCACATAAATCCGAATAATTGATTATTGATTAAATCAATTCGGTTGTTAAGGTATATTCGCCAGTGATATTAGGTTCTACTGACAAAACACCTATGAGATAAGTAAGATCTGCTTCAACAGTAAAACTGCCCTGTTCAATACCAGCGCCAGTTAAATCGTCAATCTCTAGACCTATAACCTCATTACCATCACTATCTAGTCCGACGATAAGCACTTCAGCATCAAAATTACTATCCAAAATGACCTGTACTTCTTCTCCTACATCACTTCCATTTAGCAAAATAATGTCTTGAAAAAAATTATTATTATTAATTAGATCTCCTTCAATTAAACTACCAGTTAAACTATCGGTAGTCTGAATAAGGTCAAGGTTGCCAATAGGAATATCATCGAGATTAGTGTTATCTCGATCAAAATCATCATCCACGTCAAAATTAAATGGTGTATCAAAGGAAATGGTGTAATCGCCCAAATCCTCTAGGTTGAGGCTTTCGACTGCTAATAGTAAAGGTTCTCCAGAACCAATTAAAAAAGATAACTCACCACTATTATCACTTTCGGTATTGTTATCAAATTCTAGTACGTTACCTCTAGAATCGAGAAGGAATAGTAATGGATCGAAGTCATCGGAAGTGACATCAATAGTTACTAAATCCCCAACATCAAAAAAATCACTACTTAGGGAATAAAAGTCATAGAAAACT
Organism: Waterburya sp.; assembly: GCF_058530065.1. NCBI lineage: Bacteria > Bacillati > Cyanobacteriota > Cyanophyceae > Pleurocapsales > Pleurocapsaceae > Waterburya > Waterburya sp. The sequence continues at coordinate 20,027 of NZ_JBZNBU010000127.1, forward strand.
GGCTCGTCATCGAAGATATAAGAATTATCGCTGTCGTTTAAATTCCCATCAAACTGTCCGTTTTCTGCAACTAAAATCGTATCTTCAAAATTATTTGCCGTATCAACTATGGTTTGCAGATCCTCATCTATGGTTTCGGGAGATAATCCCACCAATGCCAAATCTATCCTTGCCGCTTCGGGAATATTGGAATCGTTTTGTAATTGGTCGAAAGTAAAGTCACCCAGAAAAAAAGGTGCTGCATCCACAGGATCGGCAGCTATGACAGTATCGATTCTTTCAGTTAGTTCGTCAAAAGTTAAAGACTCCCCAGCAATATCAAAAAACTCTAATTGATTTTCTGGACTGCGATAGTCAGGTATCAGAATATAAGTATTTGTTGTAGTGTCAAACACGTATAAATGACGACCATTGTCAATGGTCAAACTTTGGTTGTTATCTGAAGTAATCCCTGGAGCAACCAATGTATCCGAGCCCAAAAGACCATTATCCAAAATAACTACAGTGCTATCTGCTCTGACTAAATATTGGTCGCTTCCTTCCCCTCCAACTAAAATTGCCGCATCATTGGCAGTAAAATTGAGGTCGTTGGTAGTTAAATTATCAGCCCCCCGTAAACCATAAACAATATCGAGACTGCTTGCCTGTAGATTATTGTTATTGTCTTCAGCAAAAAAACTATCAAAAAGAGGATCGCTACCTAAAGTACCTAAAAAAGGCGTAAAGTTTCCTACAGTCATAATGTATATTATTCTTTTTTTCTATATATTTATTAGTAGATTTCCTATAGTCCTTCTCTAATTTCACAACGACTAGCATCGCCGAATTCTTCCGAACATTCTTGTTGAATATCTACCGTATTATCGGAATTATTGTCGTTATTATTAGAGCTACCTCCATTGCTGGAGCTACCGCCACTACAAGAGACTAAAACTAGAGAAGCAAGCAATATGATTGAGTAATAAATACTTTTTTGAGCTACCATTTTAGTGGTTTTTTTAGAGTTTTTAATGAATGGTATAACATTCTACAATACAATCTACTTATTTGAAATTTAGAAGTAAGTAAATAGATAATAAAAACTGTTATTTCACCATTTTTTGGGGTAAAGCGTGGCGAATATTGAGAAGATATAGAAAGAATCGCGAACGCTATTCGTAAAGGTCATTGAAAATCTAGATCGGAGTGACATACCATGTCAAAGTAATTTGATTTATTCTTGCTAAAATATTGAAATAACAAAAATCATTATCCAAAGAATTTTCTGTCTATTAAATTTTTAATAACTAAAAATGTTTACTCCAAAACCAAACTTTTTTCTAAGAATTATAAATAACTAATCAGGTAATTGAGAAACTATTTCTTTACCGATTTCAATGGAAGCTGTTGCAGCAGGAGAAGGAGCGTTACATACGTGCAGTGCTTTGTCGCCGTTGACGAACAAGAAATCATCTACCATTGAACCATCTATTTTTAAAGCTTGCGCTCTAACTCCCGCAGGGGAAGGAACTATATCTTCAGCCCTCACTTCGGGGATTAATCTTTGCAAGCTACGAACGAAAATGCTTTTATTGTAGGAACGAATCATTTCTTGTAAACCTTCCCCTGGATATTTTGCCGCTAGTTTCCAAAAACCAGGATAGGTTAAAGTATCCAGAACGTCTTTCAAGTCGAAATCGAACTTTTTATAAGCTTCTCGTTTGAAGCCCAGCACTGCATTAGGTCCCGCATGAACTTTACCATCTACCCCAGGATGAAAATGCACTCCTAAAAAAGGAAAATTGGGATTGGGTACGGGATAAATTGCCCCATTGACTAAATAATTCTTTTCTGGGGTTAGTTCATAATATTCTCCTCGGAAGGGTATTATTTTGGCTGGTGCTTTGGCTTTGGCTAGAGTTGTCAGGCGATCGCTATACAATCCCCCGCAATTGATGATAAATTTTGTTTGGTATTCTTCTCGATCTGTTTCAATAATGTGACCTGACGCAGTAGTTTTAATTACCCTAACGGGAGTATTGAGCTTGAGGTCTACTCCTTGTTGTTCTGCGATCGCAGCATACTTGTCGCAAACTTGCTGGTAATCGACAATACCCGTAGATTTGACCCAAATTGCTGCCAAGCACCTAACGTGGGGTTCGATTTCTCTAACCTGTTCGGGGCTAATTTTCTTGATTTCGATACCGTTAGCAATCCCGCGATCGGATAAATTATCTAGTAAAGGTAATTCAAATTCTTCTGTGGCGACGATTACCTTGCCACAGATTTTATGGTCGATATTATGTTGTTGGCAAAAATTCACCATTGACTGATTGCCATCGCGACACAGTTTCGCTTTATAACTTCCAGGTTTGTAATAAATACCCGAATGAATGATGCCACTATTATGTCCCGTCTGATGGGCAGCCCAAACTGCTTCTTTTTCTAACAAAGCAATTTTCCCCTCGGGAAAACGCTGACTGAGAGCCATTGCCGTAGATAGTCCGACAATTCCCCCGCCAATAATAATATAGTCGTACATAAAATTTTGATTTCGATCGCCTTCTATCTTTAAAACCAGCAAAATAACATACAAGGGGAGGTAAATTTAAGTCTCCCAGACAAAAACAGTCTTAGAATAAACTTGTTGCGAAATAAAATTTAAAACTGCTGAAAAGCTTACCATATAAGACTTACAGATACTTGCAGTTAAAAATCGCTGGATGCCTTGATTGACAAGGGTTTTACCTATTTTTTTAGCTTAATTCGCAACAAGTCTAATATATTGTTATATCATCTCAATTGATAATTCAAACTTAACAACTTCAGCCACAAACCAGGATTTTGTTTTTCCAACCAAGGTTGTGATTTTTTTAGCCAGCCAGGAAACCAACCACTCAGAAATAGATTGCGTAAAGCATCTTTATTAAAGGATAAATAAGAACCCAACCAACGGATCATGTCCTTGCTTCCTGCCATTTGCCAGATCCAGATTAAAAGAGCGGGGTTTTTACGAGCGGCAACGAGGGCTAGTCTAGTAAAGGTAAACCAGTCAGTGCGATCTTTAATAAAAGTATCGGCAACTTCGGGGGGTTCTTCGGCTAAGAGACCAAAAAAGGTATTTAACATAGAATTAATGCGCTGTGGGGGCAATATTTTACCCGTAGGCACCATCATTCCCTTGGAAAATAGCCAGGTAACGGAAATATTACTTTGATATGCCCTAATTTGGTTGAGATGTTCTTTGGTTAGTAAATCGTGTTGCAAGGCAGTATTTAAAAGAGTTGTCAGTCTTTCTAAATTACGGACTAACGAACCAAAACCCGTAAAGATGAGGGGAGATTGCAAAGAAGCAGCGTCGCCAATGGCAACCAAGCGATCGAATGCCACAGTGCGATCGCTATTACTAGTACTAAAATGTCCTGGAATATAACCAAAGGTAGGTTTTTTCCAAACTAATTTATCCATGTCGCAACGACGATACTCTGGCAAAATAGTAAAGAAGTCTTCGTACATTTCTAATAAAGAACCAGGATTTTGGGGATGTACTTGATGGTAGTGAAAAAGATAGAAAGTTAGTTCTCCATTTCCTGCAGGAAATAGTTCCCAAATTAATTGTCTTCCTCTGGATATATCTCCGTGAGAATTCAGTACGTCACCATAGTCTTCATCCCAGACTTCTGGGGCAAATCCCCTTTCAATTACCGCACCTACCGTAGGACATACACTATCAAAAGTACGCCCTCCATTTAGTTGCCAAGCAATCGGAGAAGCAGTACCCATAGCATCGATTAACAGTCTTCCTGTTGCTTCTTTGCTAGTGTTAGAGGGTAAATGAGTTAGTTTAACGGTAACTTTTCCTTGATCGATATCGGCACGAATAAATTCTGTTTCGTCCCAAATTTCTCCCCCCGCTTGTAATAATTTATCTCCGCATACTCGTAATAGTTTTTCTGCATCGATCGCCACATTTAAAACTTTGGGGGTATGTAAGACTTTGGCTTTGAGATGGCTGGGGTTATAAGCATCAAAAAACTTACTAAACCCATCGATATATTCTGCTGCAATTACCGACTCAAATTCTTGGGGAGTAAATAAACCCAGATTAATTAAACTCTGAAATTCATCGCGGGAAATATTCCACTCTCGATTCATTCTACCGAAAGGCAATCTTTCAATTAACAATACTCGATAGCCTTTTTGCGCCATGACTGCTGCGTGAATTACTCCTAACGCACCGCCAACATAAATTAAATCGTATTCTGGCTTGTCTGAAGAAGTGCGATCGCCAGAAAAAATTACTTCTTGGGGTTGCTGGGGGTTATGGACACTATCCCGCCAGCGTTTTTCCCACCAATAAACCCGATTGAGATCGTATTCTCCATTGGGCATTTTCTGAAAGTATTTGACCGTTTCAGGATAACTATCTTGAAGTGCTGCAAAAATATCTTGTTGAGATAAATCTATTTCTGGAGGAACAGGATAGTGTGGGGGAAAAGCTTGACGAATTGATGCTAACAGTTGTTCTGTAATTCCCTTAGTCCGATCGATTATCTTATTACCCCATTGAAAGACTTTTAAATAAGTAGTGCGTTGTAATTGCCATACAAAAATTGATAGTTCGCTATCGATCGCCTCAAATTGCAGGCGGATACCATCGGGAGTCCCAATTTTCTTGCCCTGGGGAGGAGTCCAAGTCTTCTGCAACCAATCTCGAACTCGATCAATTTCAGGAGTAGGTACTTCGGCGTAAAGTAATTCTTTCATATAAAGGAATTATTAATTTATCATTAAAAAATTGCAAAATCAAAGTTAAATCTATTAGTCATAGGTTAGACTGACGAAACTAATATTTTTGCAACATAACGCGGGCAAAGATCGATATTAGTACATAGCTAGTAACTAATCTCAACAAAACGTAACCCTATTTATGGATTATCCCATCCCAGCTAGCACAGAGGAAATATTAGCCTTAGGAAAAAATTCGGTAAACGAAGAAGTCGTCGCCACAGCGATCGCTGGTGTGGTTAATATTGCCCGTCAAAAGGGTCAATCTTTGGAAGATTTAATTGCTAGCGTCTTGCAAGACGATCGCCTGTTGGATCTAGAACGTCGTAAATGGCTGTGTGAATTGGTTACTCAAGCATGGATGATGATTCCCTAAGTTGGAGTAATAAGTAATAAGTCATAAGTCATTTATTCATAATCTACTTATAGAAAAATAGTCTTTCGCCTCTACTAACAACTAATAATTAAAAAACGCCGTAATTGCGATCGCTAGGGCATCGGCAGCATCATCGGGGCGAGGAATATAATCCAAAGCCAATTCTCGCGCTACTGCTTCTTGGACTTCAATTTTGGGGGCGTTACCATACCCTGTCAGAGCTTGTTTTATTTCTGGGGGTGTATATTCTACATAGGGTAACTGAGCTTGACCCAATACCAACATTAATACGCCTCTAGCCTGGGCTACGGTAATAGTATGACTCATGCGATAAAAAATAATTTTTCGATCGCCACTAAATCGGGTTTAATTTCGTCTACCAGAGTATGAAGATCGTCATAAATAATATTCAAGCGATCGCTTAATGGCGTTTTAGCTTTCGTTCTAATAACTCCAAAATCATCTAATTTAATCGAATTAAAATTGGGTGTATATCCTTTACCAGAGAGATCGCCAATAATGATGCCAAATCCTACAATAGCTATACCTGGATCTAGTCCTAAAATTTTAATTTCCATGTTTTGGCAAAATATATTCTTATATCTGGCAAAATCTGTGGGTTAAATTGAGTTAATAGTTATTACAGTGTCTAGAATCATTTTGTGTGGAATCGTTTATGTTTATCATATAAGGCTCTGTATCAATACACAGCAAACATTTATCAACTGAGATGAAAAATCTATCATCTTCAAGTAAAAAAAAGATTCGCCAAGGCAATAAATGGTTTAAATGGCTTTCTCCTGGTCTATTCATTAAACGCTGGCTGTTATTAAGTGCCACGGGTTTTGTAATGGCAACCATTGGTACTGCTATTTGGAGCAAACTTACTCCTGTTTATCGCTTGCTGTCTTGGATTTCTCAGGCTCTAGAATTTCTGACCACCATTATCCCCAGCTATATTTCTGGACCTTTGGTCATGATTGCGGGAATTTTTCTGATGTTTTGGGGGCAATCTCGGACTGTTGACTCGATTACCGATGTTTTGGGAGTCGATCGCGACAAGCAATTAGTAGATATGTTGTTAACCCGTCGTCGTCTCAATCGCGGGACTAAAATTGTGGTGGTGGGTGGGGGTACTGGACTATCTACTTTGTTACGGGGTTTAAAAGAATATAGCAGCAATATTACAGCGATCGTTACCGTAGCCGACGATGGGGGTTCTTCTGGGAGACTCCGAGAAGAATTAGGTGTATTACCTCCTGGAGATATTCGCAACTGTTTGGCAGCCCTAGCAGACGAAGAAAAACTACTAACAGAGTTGTTTCAATATCGTTTTGAAGCTGGTACTGGTTTGATCGGACATAGTTTTGGTAATCTATTTCTCACAGTAATGAGCGAAATTACTGGAGATCTCGAACAAGCAGTTATGGCTAGTTCTAAAGTATTAGCAATTAGCGGTAAAGTCTTACCCGCAACTCTCAGCGATGTGAGCCTATGGGCAGAAATGGAAGACGGCAGAATAATTGAAGGAGAGTCAAATATTCCTCTTGCAGGAGGTAGAATTAGAAACATTGGCTGTATACCCGCCAATCCCCCCGCTTTACCCGCAGCAGTTAAAGCCATTCAAGAAGCAGAATATATTATTATTGGGCCAGGAAGCCTCTACACCAGCATTATTCCCAATCTTTTAGTTCCTGAAATTAGTACGGCGATCGCCAAAGCTGATGTTCCTCGTATTTATGTTTGCAATATTATGACTCAACCAGGCGAAACGGAAGGCTTTAGCGTGGGCGATCACATTAAAGAAATCGATCGCGTCAGCAAAAAAAAATTATTTGATGCTGTTTTGGTACATCGTAAGCCACCAAGCCCTGAATCTCTGAAAAAATATGCCCAAGAAAATTCTCATCCCGTCTATTTAGATCGACAAGAAATTGCCAGCCTAAATCGTCGTATAGTAATGGCAAATGTGATGGAGGAAGACCAAAGCAGAGGTCGAGTCCGTCATAGTTCTAGCCAGCTAGCTAGGGTTTTATTGCGTTGGTACAGTGGCAAGTGGCAACCTAAGATTTAACTGACTGGGTGACTGGGTGACTGGGTGACTTGGAGATTAAACCAACAACTAACCTATTACGACACTACCTACTACCTACTACCTTTTATTCCTTGTCCTTCATTTTTTGCGTAAATGATAAGTTGAAAGACCTAGGTAATTTTAATGTTGCAGAAGCTGTTTTGTGTAGATTGGCTTCCGAACATCAAAGAATATTCATAGTGATTTAAAGAGATAAGGGAAGCAGCAAAACAAATCAATATTATTAATCTGCTTTACTTTGCTATCCCGACTTAAAGTTACTTGGCTTATTTATTAATGTATCAATCGAATATAAAGAAAGTATGTTGTGAGCCCTTCTATTGTGTAAAATTTTAATGAACTTTTAGACTCGAATTAACTTTTAGAATTTTCAATCTGTCTCTATTCCTTTAAGACCAAGGTTTTTGAATGTTAACTATCTTCTTGTCCGATCTTCTCGCAACTCAACGTCTTGGTTTTTGGCTTGGCAAACATTTGCCTCCTAATAGTGTAATTTTTCTCTCTGGTAATTTAGGTGCGGGTAAAACGAGTTTAGTTCAAGGTATTGGTAAGGGGTTGGAGATTGAAGATTCGATAGTTAGTCCTACTTTTACCTTAATCAATGAATATTTAGATGGTCGCTTGCCTTTATATCATCTAGACTTATATCGTTTAAAACCAAGTCAAGTGGATAGTATTTATCCCGAAATGTATTGGGAAGGTAGAGAAGTCGAGCCTGGTATTACGGCGATCGAATGGTGGGATAGACTGACAATTAAACCGACAAACTACTGGCAAATCGAACTCGTTCATTGTCAAAACGGCAGAGAAGCCAAGATCGAACAACAGGGTAAACATAGTTTAGATCTAGCATCTCTGCAAAATTTCTTTAAAACTAACCAAAAAACCAATAAATTGTAGCTTATGATACATAATTAAAAAGATGAGAAAGCTCAAAATTCTTTCTCATCTTCAGTACAAGTTTAGGATTAATTTTATTATGTAAATAAATTTTTATGTTTAGTCAATACCCAACTGGTTACCGCGCTTGTATTGCATGTAAGCAGCAAAAAATAATCCCGCTAGGGTAATAAAGATTAAACCCAATACAATACCCAACAATAATGGTTCGATCACAGACAGTCTCCCAATGTAAATTAAATTTTTTATTTGAATATATTAGTATATCCTACGATAATTTGGCTTTTGCTCTTACATAGATTTGAATGTTATTTTTGAGCAATCGCTTGAGAGTTCACCAAATTTTAAGATTTGTTAGGAAGAGGTTCACTCTATGACTTTAGAAGTCAACTGCTTATTTCATATAGCTTGTTCGCAGATTTTAAGTTATTTTATAAATCATAATAAAAATAAGTAAACGTTTATATACATATAAAATCAACAGTGGATAACCAGTTAGCTCAATCTCCAACTTGGTTCAACCGCCTGCTTGTAATTGCGATCGCAGTCTTGCTTATTGGCGGTTTCAGCATTCTGGGTATCTATAGGCAACAAACTTCAGACCCTTATATTAATGCAGTACTTTCCTTGGAAGGCGATTCCCAAAAGGGTTTAGCTATCTTCCAAATTAATTGTGCTGGCTGCCATAGCCTACAAAAAGACAAAAATGTAGGACCCAGATTAGAAAACGTTTCTAAACGTAAGTCCCCAAAAGAAACTATTATTCAAGTAACTAGTGGCAATACTCCCCCAATGCCAAAATTCCAGCCTAGTCAACAAGAAATGGCAGATTTACTGAGTTATTTGAGTCAGCTTTGAATCTCCGCCCGCAATTTAACTTCCGCGAGGTTTGACCGTGATTTAGATTCTCAACAGAGAGTTAGAATCTTTCCACACTTCCCAGAAAGATGGGTTCTACTCTAATAGCCAGGACGCTTTTTGGTCTGAGAACCATATATTCGCCCTGAATATTTTTAATTGGTACGTTAACAAAGTCTTCCGAGTCAGATTTGGTCATCAATTCGTTGCTATACCATTTTTGAAACTCTTGGACGTTTTGAAATCTAATTTCTTCTCGGTGACCCCCTGCAATCAAGAGGTGGACTGCATATTCATCTGCTTTTCTGGGCATAAGAATTAATGGAAAACTGCAATATTTATAGTTCCCAAAAATCCTATTTTAAATGCCATATAAAGAAGATCGATCTTGGTTTTATCGATCTATTCTTCTGGGTCGATAGTTTTGCTAGGAGAAGCATCATAAAGTGCGTCTAATTTAGACCGAGCATCATCGACAGATACAGAACGCATAACTAACAAAGGTTCTTCAATTACTTTGCCTTGTTCGTCTAGTAATTCGGGATGAACTTTCTTGGGCTTACGGGGTTGTTCTTGGTTGTTAGGGTTATAGTTAGGGGGATAGAACTTCTGAGTTTCCGCACTAAGAGTAATTAAACTACGGATGAGATTACTTACTGCTAAAAGAGCAATAACGGTAAATACCAAGATATAAATTAGATGTAACATATACTTTTTTTAGACTAATAAACTCTTTTCTACAATCTTCAGGATTTAAGTCTGAGTTTTTTTACGGTTGTTTAAGATTTTGGGTGGATACTGTCGTGTTTAGATTCTCGCCATTTCTGAGCGACATTCCAACATTGAGCTACTAACTGATGCCAAGGAAGGAGCATCTTAGAATCGATACCTGCCGAACCGTTAGTTGCTTTAAACAGCATTTGTACCGTCTGAACTTCTTGTTGGCTTCTAACAATTTTCTCTAAGAGTTGAGTTTGTTCTTCAGGTTCAAAAAAAGACATTTGCTCTGACTCAAGCAAATTTCGCGATCGCTCGAACCAGTATTGAAAATCTTCCAGGAGTGGTTCTAGAACTGTCTTGAGCAACTCTTTCTCGGTAGGTTGTTCTGGTGACATTTAATTTAAAATTAGCTTATTATCTCAGTAATTATCTTAGCGTTTTTTACAAAAATTAATATATTTTTGATTTATTTTAATAATCTGTCGCGTGATCGCATCAGTTTAGTGGAGTGAGAAAGTAAATCTAGGTAAAACTACTAGTAGAATATAACGGTATAACGAAAGTTTTTGATCACAATCGATGCCTGAAGCAGAACAAGCACAACAACCAATAAAATTACTCCGCACTAGCGAATCCGAATCATTAAAGAAAATTCGCCATACTACGTTTCATATTATGGCTATGGCAGTGCAAAAGTCGTTTCCAAAAGCACAGGTAACGATTGGTCCTTGGACGGAAAATGGCTTTTATTACGATTTTGACAGCCCCGATGCTTTTACGGAAAAAGACCTCAAAAAAATTCGCAAGGAGATGATTAAAATCGTCAACCGCAAATTACCAGTAATTCGCGAAGAAGTTAGTCGAGAAGAAGCTAAACGTCGTATCGAAGAGTTGGGCGAGCCTTATAAACTAGAAATTTTAGATAGTATTGAAGAACCGATCACTCTCTATCATTTAGGAGAACAGTGGTGGGATCTTTGTGCGGGACCTCATGTAGAAAATACGGGCGATATTAACCCAAAAGCGATCGCTTTAGAAAGCGTTGCGGGGGCATATTGGCGGGGAGATGAAACCAAAGCCCAACTACAACGGATTTACGGTACGGCTTGGGAAACTCCCGAACAGTTGGAGGAACACAAGCGTCGTAAAGAAGAAGCCTTAAAGCGAGATCATCGTAAGTTGGGCAAGGAATTGGGCTTATTTATCTTTTCTGATTCTGTTGGGGCTGGTTTGCCTTTATGGACTCCCAAAGGAACTATCTTGCGATCGCAATTAGAAGAATATCTTAAAAAAGAACAAACCAAACGGGGTTATTTACCAGTAGTTACCCCTCATCTGGCAAAAACAGATTTATTTAAAATATCGGGACACTATCCTTACTATAAAGAAGATATGTTCCCCCTGATGGCAGATGAAGACAGCGACGATCCTGACAAGGGATTTGTGTTGAAGCCAATGAACTGTCCCTTCCACATTCAGATTTATCAAAGCGAATTGCGTTCTTATAAAGAGCTACCTTTACGTTTGGCTGAATTCGGTACTGTTTATCGTTACGAACAGTCGGGAGAATTGGGCGGTTTAACTAGAGTGCGCGGTTTTACTGTCGATGATTCCCATTTGTTTGTCACTCCCGAACAGTTGGACGAGGAATTTTTAAACGTAGTCGATCTGATTCTTTCTGTTTTTAAAAGCTTACAGCTAACTAAATTTAAAGCTCGTCTCAGTTTTAGAGATCCAGCATCAGATAAATATATTGGTTCTGATGAAGCTTGGGAGAAAGCCCAAAGTGCGATCCGCAAAGCTGTAGAGAAGGTAGAGATGGATCACTTTGAAGGTATTGGGGAAGCTGCTTTTTATGGTCCTAAACTCGATTTTATCTTTGAAGATGCTTTAGGTAGAGAATGGCAATTAGGAACAGTACAGGTAGACTATAATCTACCTCAAAGATTCGATCTAGAATATGTGGCAGAAGATGGTTCTCGTCAACGTCCGATTATGTTACACCGCGCCCCCTTTGGTTCTTTGGAACGCTTGATCGGCATTCTAATCGAGGAATATGCGGGAGATTTTCCCTTGTGGTTAGCCCCCACACAGGTGCGCTTGTTACCCGTCCGAGATGCCCACTATGACTACGTTAAAGAAGTTGCTGCTAAGATGCGGGCGGTGGGTATTCGTGCGGAAGCCGATGTAGGTGGCGATCGCTTGGGTAAAATGATCCGTAATGCTGAAAAACAAAAAATCCCCGTAATGTCGGTAGTAGGAGATAAAGAGGTAGAAAATAACACCTTGAGTATCCGTACCCGTGCTTCGGGAGAACTTGGTGCGATCGCTGTAGATGAAGTAATGTCAAAACTTCAGGATGCAATTTCCAATCGAACTAATTTTTAAGTAATGAGTAATGAGTGATTCAAAACTTGTTGCTTTAATCATCAAGTTTTGTAGATTTGCATTGATTTTTTATTCAATATAAATCTACAATACATTCCATGAATTGTAGGTCAGATAAAAACTATTCATGGATAAACTTCTGAATGCTCTTAGAAACGGGAATATAGAACAGAAATTAGCCTTATTTCCTCAATTATTGCAACATGGGGGAGAAGGAATCGATTATTTAATTGATTGTTTGAGCGATCGCCAATTAGCTATTCGAGCTAAAGCTTATGAATTGTTAGAGAATGTTGCATCCCTAGAAGCGCAGCAAGCAATTGCAACGGGACTTTTATTAAATCCAGGCGATCGCATTTATTATATAGTCAAGCCTAGTTTTTGGTTTAACGATAGTTTTTATAGTGTGTATCAAGCTTTAGATCGGGAGCAGTCTAAATGCTTGAAAACGATTGAAAATTATCAACAACAGGGTTATAAATTTATTAGTTTCGGTGAGTCTGTCTATATAATTACATCGGCTTTTCACTACATTAATTACCAGCAAGCAGAATCAGCCGCCCAAGAAATAAATAACCAAATAATCTCACAATATAGCATTACGGATTTTAAAATTAACGATAGTTTAGAGAATATTAAAAACTGGTGTATTGATTACGGTATTTTACAAGCAGTAGAGGAATTTCAACAAGAAAAAAATATCAGAATAGGAATGGATAAAGTATCTCGTTATTTTGGTATAGCTTACGATCCTAATAATGTAGATAAAATTTATTGGTCTACTGTTGAAGAATATTTAAAATCTATTTCCAACTTTCAGCTATTAAATCAACTGTGGCAAGATTTAATAGGTAATTTAACTTCTATTCGAGAAATTAGTTTTGCCAAACCGACTTATTTTAAAATCGATCCTTATTATTCTCAACTGTTCGATTTAACTAAAGTATTTGGCTATTCTTTGGGTGAAGATCCACAAGAATTTGATAATTCGGAAGAATCAGAAATAAATTTCTTATTAGAAGCTCTCAATCATACAAAACTAGAAGTTAGAAATCTTGCCTATAAATTATTATCAGGAATCGATTCGGAATCAGCACAGCAAGCTATATCTGGAGGATTAAAGCTCAATCCAGGCGATCGCATTTATAGCGTTTATCGATCGGGATTGTGGTTTAACGACGAATATTATTATCTTTATGACGAAAGATATTTTGATAATTACCTCAACGATCTAAGTCGCCAAATCTATAAAGAACAATACGAAGAAATTGAAGAAGATGAACAAGAACAAAGAAGGAAACGTCAAAGAATTTATCTTTATATAGATAAAGAGCAAGCTGAAGCAAAAGCCGAAGCTTTACATCGAGAAATGATTAACAAAGTAGGTTTTGGTTTTGGAGGGTTTGAGTGGGAAAAAGAAAATCCAAACTTTGATGCCAAGCAATGGTGTTTAACTAATAATGTTAATATTACTAGTCCTTATAGACAAAATATAAATTATGATGTTTATGATTGGGACATAAAAGAATATGCCTATAAACAAGAAGACGATCTTTTATACGATAATTGGATAAGAAGTAAATATATCTATCATCCCTATTGTATAGATACTTGGTGTGAAGATAATGATATAAAGTGCAATTATGATTTAGATAATTGGGATAATTATCATCAAGTTTTGGATTTTTTATGTTTACCAGAGAATATAAATTTGCTAAGTAAGTTTTGGAAAGATGGAGTCGGTAACTTTGCCTTTATTAAAGAAGAAATAGTCCAAGACACCATTTATCTTCCTGTAGAGAAAGAATTAAAAGATTTATCTAAAAAAGAACGTAGAAGACTTGACTCATTTCTCAAACCAAACAACTATTTAGAATTAGCCAGCAAATATTTAATCGACATCATTGAAAGCGATCGCGGTAATGCCAAACAAAAATTAAAAGCACAAGAACTTTTACAAAAATTAGATCTAGATACTGAAGAAACAAAAAGGGCGATCGCGAAAGAGATTGCGATTGACTCTGTTTTCGATCTGGCAGAATCAAATAATTCAGAACCTACAGATGAATTTACAGAATATTTGTTAGACGATAGACCCTTTTAGTAAGCAAGTTTGATAACTACTAACTACTAACTACTAACCACTAACCACTAACAAACATGAAAGGTTTGAGTATTACAGCAATCGGTTTACGAGAAATAAATGAATGCTTGAATATTTTTCACACTCTCAAAAATCCGTTAGATTTAGATTATTTAGAACTGGCGATTGGTAGTAGGTGTGATGTTGACTTAGATTACGACAATATACCTTTAATTCTTCACGATTCTTGTTTGTATAAACATCACTATCGTTGTAAATTAAATCCTTTGCAACCTAATACTTGGTATCCTTATGCAAAATTTATTGATCGCCATCAGGTTTTAGCGATATCAATTCATCCTCCACTAAAAAGATACTGTAGCCAAAAAGAATTAGAGATTGCTTTGCTTCAGATGCAAAAAGCTTTACCAGTACCAATTTATTTGGAAGTAATGCCTTCTCCAGAATATTGGTGTTCTTGCGATCGCACGTTAATTGATTTTCCCTTATTATTAGATGTATCTCATGTCAATATTTGGCATCAGGGTAACACCCAAGCAACTCAAGAAACTTGTTTAAAGTTACTCAATTCATATTCAGTAAAAGCAATTCATTTAAGTCACAATCAAGGTGAAGCAGATACTCACGATCTCATACCCGATTGCCTTTGGTTTCATAATTATCTTGATGAGTGGAATCGAGATTATTATCTTACCTATGAAAGTTTGCCAGTAAAATATAAAGCCTATCAAAGACTAGATAAATCTTGAGTATAAATAATTAAGTTCAAGATAATGAAGAACTAACTTATTACTTATTACTTATTACTTATTAATCAGTCCCTTGTCAAACCCTCAAATTACAGTGTTCTTGTGAGTATTCAATTTCTAGAGTGATGTGTTCCAAGTTAAAGCGATCGCCTAGCTGTTTGATAGAGCTTTTTATACTCTGAATTTCTTCTCTGGTACTGTCGTTTTCAACTACTATATGAGTAGTTAGAACGTGATGTTCCCCATCTAAAGACCAAACGTGAGTATGATGGAGAGAATCAACTTTGTCTAAAGCAATAATGCTAGATTCCAGTTGGGATAGATCGATATTTTCGGGTACGGCTTGTAAAAATAAAATTAGAGTTTTGCGAAGATTGCCGATCGCATTGTATAAAATATAAGCTGAGATTAAAATTGATAGAATAGGATCTAGTATATAAAAATCGGTAAATAGCAAAGTAATACTCACAATTAAAACTGCTATCCAACCCAGAATATCTTCTAATAAATGCCAAGCCACTACGCGAGAATTAAGATGATTTTTATGGGACAATCTTAATGCTGCTAGTCCATTAACTGCTACTCCTAAAACAGCAAATAAAATCATTCCTTTAGCATCAGAAACTTCGGGATTAATAATTCTGGGAATTGCTTCTTTAATTACATAGAGAGAGCCAAATAATAAAATTAAAGTATTAATTAAAGCTGCTAATAAAGATAAACGTCGATAGCCATAAGAAAAAAGCCGATCGCCTTCTTGATGAGATTTATTTTCTAAATACCAAGCTAGCCCTAGAGAAAAACTATCTCCTAAATCGTGTATAGCATCGGAAATAATTGCCAAGCTATTTGTCCACAATCCTCCAAATATTTCTAAAATAGCAAAACTGAAATTGAGCAAAAAAGCTATTTTCATATTTTTAGTAATTTGATGAGCGTGAGAATGAGAATGATTGTGACTCATTATTTTAGGGAATACATTTTGATTTAATATTATATATTCTCCACAATAAAAGCATAATTCTCGATTATTATAAATCCCAACAAAATATACCCATCGAGGGAACTTGTACGCACCATTGACCGTCACCAAAAATTACAGATTTGCTATTTTCTCTATTTTTAGTAGCTGCTTGTGCTGGAAGTAGATTGATGCTAAAAATACTGAGTGTTAATAAGACAAGAGATAGTTGCTGTTTCATAATTTTTATCTGGATTATATGAAATTTATTTAAACTCCCTTTGGTTATATAAAGTTAGTATAAAGTTGCCTGTATACCTAACCCGTGACTAAAATCACCATAAAAATGTAATTCTGTCATTTAAGATCGATCTCCAAAAAATAAATTAATCGAATAACTTACAGTCAAGGGTACTAACTGATACAATCTAGCCTTGTGTGGGGAAATAGAAACTTAATCAGTTTCTCGATCGATTGAGGTGAAAAGGATCGCATGAAAAACTTTTGGGTGGGATTTGTTTGTCTATTTGTTTGGCCGATCTTTAGCCCTACTATTGTTAAAGCTCAAGATACTAAAGACTCATCTCCACATCTGACTTTTACTCCCCTGGCAGAACAACTATTTGGTCAACCGACAGCCAGACATCTTGGTCAAGGAGAGATTGCGATCGAGATCGACACTCGTACTTTCTTTTTTCCCGATCTAGTTCCTGGTGCAGTAGATAATGAAGACAGTGCGGTTAATTTTAATACTGGTTTTAGTTGGGGAATTAGCGACGATCTGCAATTAACCCTTCAGTTTCAGCACGTAGATAGTAGTTCTCCTACCAAACAAGGAGATTTCATTTCCGAACGTACTGAAGATAATGAAGCTGCTCTCGAACTTAAATATAATTTCTGGAGTAATGAAAGTGAAACCCAAGCTTTAAGTGGAGTTATTGGGGCTTCTTGGGGTACTCGCGGATTTATGTTTACTAGGGGAGGAGAAGAAACAGAAATCAATAATCGAGATATCTTTGTTTCTCTAGCCGTTCCCTTTTCTACTAGTGTAGGCGATCGCTGGCAATTTACCATATCTCCCACTGTGGCTTTTTTTAAAGAAGAAAGTGCCGTATTTTTTTATCGCACTCCCGACGACAACGATAGTTCTTTTGGTACGGTATTTGGTTTGGGAGGAGGAATTAACTATAAAATTAACTCTCAATTATTTTTAATTAGCGATGTATTTTTGCCTGTCACGGGAAATAATAGTGTCAATCGCGATTCGGGCGAACCAGATCGAGCGATCGCTTATAATGCAGGATTTCGTTTTCTGGCTAACCCCCGTTTGGCTTTAGAATTATATGCCACGAATAGTTTTGCTAGCTTTGCACCGTTATCTTTAACCGCAGATCGAGACTTTGTAGGTTTGGGGGCTAATTTAGTATTTATGCCCAGTGCGATCGCGGGAAATCAAAAATATGCCGATAGTTTTAGAGCTAATCCTCAGCCAGAAGTTTTTACTACAGATGGTTTTGCTTTCTTTGATGGAGGGACTATACCCAGTAGAGATGCGATCTTTCATCTCCAGGGAGGCAGTCAGGGGCTTCTAACAGCAGTGCGTTATGGATTCCTCAAAGATTTAGAAGGGGGGATTTTTCTCGATTATGTGGCAGGGGAAGCCGACGAATCAGAACAGGGTGTCAATCTTAAAGTTAGACTATTAAACCAACAAGAAAACGCACCCATAACCGTTAGTGGTGCAATCTCTGCTAGCTTAACTAACGAACCTTTTATTAATTTCTTTGAAAATGATAGTGATGCTTTCGATCGCTTGGATTTAGATAAAACCATCCCTATTTTTACCCCTGGGGGAGACGATGGCGATCGTGGTAAGTTATTAATCTTGACTTTAGCATTACCGATTCATTACGAAATAGATCGAGGTACAGCAGTTTGGTTGACTCCCATTTTAGGCTATACCCAAAGATCTGGATTAGAAATTGGAGGCTTCAATCTTGGTGGCGCAGTCGCTATAGGAGAAGAAATTAGAGCGATCGCCGAAATTGGAGGCAATTTTGTTGGGGAAGGAAACAGCTTGGTAGATGGAAGCCGAGAAAATAAAATTCCTTGGACTTTGGGAGTGCGTTGGCTGCCCTTATCTATATTAAATAGAAAAGCTAGTCAAACCAATCGAGATCCCTATTTAGAAATATATTTAACTAACCGAGTTGGTTCTTCTACTTGGCATCAATTAAGAGTGCGCGAAGATAATAATCTTGGGATTGGTGCTGGTTTGTCTTTTCCATTTTAATTGTTCTATCTCAAAAAATAACTAGAACGAGCATTTCAAGAATCTTTCGCTCGCTTTGCTGATGTTGAGATAGTATGCGATCGCTTTGAATGGCTGTGGATTAATTGTTTTGTTGCTGCATCTAGACAGTTAGAAATTTGGGCAGGGAAATAGAAGAAATAAGAAATAAGAAATAAGTAATAAGTAATAAGTAATAAGTAATAGGTAATAATTTATTTTATCGTAACTTAACAATTATTAACCATAAAAATACAGAATAAAATTTCGCCAAGTATCAGAAAAACAGTTCAAAATTTCGTATTTATACTAACAAAAAAATAATTTTCATCAACCTTTAAGTATATTTCCAGAGGTTACATTAGACTGTGTTGCTGAAAATGGATTTAATTGTCTAAATAAACATAATAAGTCCAAAATCAAATTATTTTTGTCTGTTAAATAGTTCGCAATTGGTAAAACTATAATACTTCGGTGCAAATAAACTGATGTCGCATATTTATTTGAGCTCGATCCGTTTTGAAAGGATAAGATCTTTGTTATTTGCTATCTTTTTTTTGAATATTTATTCTTGTTTCAGTTCTAGAGCGATCGCCCAAATATCTAGCGAAAGTTCGGAAAATATAGAAGAAATCGACTTAAAGTTAGAAAATACGAGTATAGTTTATCGAGAAATAAGAATTTTTTGTACGACTAATTTATCTCTTGGAGAATTAAACAAAGTTTTGCCTAATTTCCAAATAGATAGGGAAAAAGATTCTCAGAAACAGCAAAAGAATACAGAAGATAAGGTTTCTGAAATTGTATCTTGTCCCCAGCAGATAATTAGCCTTAAACCAGCAAAAAATATTATCTTGAATACAGAAAAAATTAAAGAAATAAGCTCTAAAATAACTAAAATATATATCGATCGCGGTTATATAAACTCTCGCGCTATTCCGACCATTGATAACGATACCGAGATTGCTCGAATTGTGGTTGACGAAGGCAAAGTAGATATTGTCATTGAAGGAACAAATAGTCTTAAGAAATACGTGCGATCGCGCCTACAAAGAGCGACTGAACCTTTAAATACTAAAAAACTCGAAGACCAGTTAAGACTGTTAAAAAACAATCCCCTATTTGACAATATTGAAGCAACTCTGCAACCTGGAAAAACCGAAGATCGGACTCAACTCAAAGTTACCGTTACCGAAGCGAATCGCTTTTCAGGAAGTGTGGGCATCGATAACTATTCCCCTCCCAGTATTGGGGGCGAACGTTTTGGTTTGGGCTTAGTTTATCGCAATCTAGCAGGATTGGGAGACGAAATTGCCTTGAGCTATAGTCCCAGACTAGAAAACTTTAGTACTTATGGTTTAGATTTTAGTTATAGAGTACCCATCAATTCCATGAATGGGACTATTCAAGCTAGTGGGAGTATCAATCGCAACAAGGTAATTCAAGGAGAATCAGAAGCCTTTGACATTCGCGGAGAATCGGAAAGATTTTCTTTAGTATATCGGCAGCCTCTAGTTTTAACTCCTGCGATCGAATCGGCTATATCTATTGGTTTCGACTATCAAGACGGACAAACCTTTACTTTTCAAAGGGGTTTCCCGTTTGGCGTTGGTCCTGATGAAGATGGTGTTAGCACCACTAGCGTTTTTCACCTCGGCTATGAATATACCAAGCGAGATATGACTGGTGCTTGGGGCTGGAATTCTCGACTGCGTTTTGGTACTGGGCTATTTGGGGCGACTGATAACGAGTCTCCCATTCCCGACGGCAAGTTTATTAGCTTTTTGACCCAACTACAACGACTGCAAGTAATCAATGACAGCAACTTTTTAATTCTGCAATTAGATTTGCAAGCCACTCCCGATACTTTACTACCTTCCGAACAGTTTAGTATTGGTGGCGGACAATCCGTTAGGGGATATCGGCAAAACGTTCGATCTGGCGATGCGGGAATTCGTTTTTCCCTAGAAGATCGGATTACCGTCGCCCGTAATGGAAATGGTGATTCTTTGTTTGTGATCGCGCCCTTTGCCGATCTCGGTTATGTCTGGAATACTTCGGGAAATCCCAATCGAATTTTGGGGGATGAATTTATTGTTAGTGCGGGTTTGGGTTTGTTGCTGCAACCCATTGAAAACCTCAATCTACGCCTCGACTACGCACCTCCCATCATCGATATAGAAGATCGCGGCGACGACATCCAAGACGACGGTTTCCATTTTAGTGCTGGATATTCATTTTAGTTATTTGTCTGTAGGGGCTGTTCGCGAACAGCCCTTACCAGCGAGCAGCCCCTACGGTAATTATTTTTCATTCTTTATCCTTTCAAATATTATGTTTAATCCTATTCGCAATCTTAAAAATATAATTCTTGCTACCATACCTTTTAGCTTTATCTTAGGTTCTTTGCCCGTGATGGCACAGCAAATCGTACCCAACAATGACGGTACGATGACGGTAATTACCAAGGATGGCAATAGCTTTAATATTGATGGGGGTAAGTTATCCCAAGATGGAAAAAACCTGTTTCATTCTTTTCAGGAATTTGGTTTAGATGCGGGGCAAATTGCTAACTTTCTCTCCAATCCCAACATTCAAAATATCCTCGGCAGAATCAACGGTGGTAATCCTTCAACAATTAATGGTTTATTGCAAGTTACGGGAGGCAATTCCAATCTCTATTTAATGAATCCTGCGGGAATTGTCTTTGGGGATAATGCCAGTCTCAACGTACCTGGGGATTTTGCAGCGACTACCGCTACCAGTATCGGTATTGGAGATGGCTTCTTTAATGCGGTAGGAAGTAATGACTATCTCAATCTTGTAGGAAACCCCAACAGCTTTGATTTTTCCGCCACCGATGGGGGAACGATTATTAATGCAGGTAACTTAGAAATAGCTGAAGGGCATAACATCTCCCTCACCGCAGGAACTGTAATTAATACAGGTACGATTCAAGCACCAGGAGGCAATATTACCGTCGCTGCCATTCCAGGTACAAATCGGGTTCGTATTTCCCAAGAAGGGCAGATCTTAAATCTAGAAGTAGAAATCCCTACTAATGAATCTGGGGAACAATTACCAGTCAAAGTTACTGACTTACCCAATCTTTTGCGGGGTTTGCCTGTAGATCTGGAAACAGGGGTAGAAGTTGCCGAGAATAATAATGTTACCCTAGCAGATTCCGAAACTACCATTCCCAATGATGAAGGAGTAAATATAGTTGCAGGAGAACTAGATGCTTCGGGGGATGTTGGTGGAGAAGTTAATGTATTGGGAGATAGAATCGGTTTAATCGGTGGCGCGATCGATGTTTCGGGTACGAACGGTGGCGGTACGGCATTAATCGGCGGAGACTACAAAGGCGAGGGAGATACACCCACTGCCGATATTACTTATATCGACAGCGAATCTTTTATTAATGCCGATGCCCTAGAAACTGGCGAAGGTGGTAAAGTAATTGCTTGGGCGGATGGCAATACTAGGTTTGAGGGCAACATTTCCGCTAGTGGTGGTGCAGAATCTGGCGATGGTGGTTTTGTCGAAGTATCTGGGAAAGAAGACTTAGCCTATCGAGGAGAAGTAGATGTTTCCGCACCTCAAGGAAAAACAGGG
This sequence comes from Waterburya sp., assembly GCF_058530065.1. Lineage (NCBI taxonomy): Bacteria > Bacillati > Cyanobacteriota > Cyanophyceae > Pleurocapsales > Pleurocapsaceae > Waterburya > Waterburya sp. The sequence goes on from NZ_JBZNBU010000127.1 coordinate 41,850, forward strand.
GAAGTACTCTTAGATCCCGCAAATATAACCATTATTGAGGGTAGCGTTGCCGCAGATGATAGCGAACTTAGCGACAATCAAATCCTGGCAGGGGATAATTCTGGAGGCGATTTTACTATTTCCGAATTTGCTTTAGAAGGATTAGCTGCCAATGCCAACCTTACCTTAGAAGCAACCAATAACATTACGATTAACGATCTAGGAGATGACGAATTAACCTTACAAGCCGATAACTCTGGATCTGTCACTTTTACCGCCGACTCCGACAATAGCGGTGCTGGACAATTCCAAATGGCTACCGACGACACTATCAAAACTCAAGGGGGTTCGGTAACTATTTCTGGTGCGAGTATCACTACAGGAAACATTGATACTAGATCGGCAAATCTTACTCCTGCTGATGGGATAGATGGAGGTTCGGGAGGTGCTGTAGAACTAACGGCGAATGCTGGTTCGGTAAGTACGGGAAATATTGATACTAGGGGGATTGATGGTGGTGCGGGGGTTGATGGCAGTATCGTCGGTGGAGACGGAGGTGATGCTGGTTCTGTAACTGTAACTGCTACGGATACAGTTAATGCTCAAAGTGTTGTAACTAGTGGTGGGGATCGCGGTATTGATGGCAATACGTCTAATTCCGATTTTGATGGTGCTTTTGGTAATTCTGATAATATTACTATCATCGGAAATGTAATCAATTTCGCTTCGGGATCTAGCGTTGAAGTCTCTGGAATTGGAGGCTCAAATACTATACTGACTGGGAATGTAATTAACTTTGGTCAAACAAGTTTTCTGATTGAAAATCGTTTAACTCTTC